>CACYBU010000034.1 GCA_902772665.1 uncultured Methanobrevibacter sp.
GAAGCTGATGATGCTAGAATCAAAGCTTTAATCGCAGCTTTAGAAGATGTTGACATCGACGAAGCTATGGAAACTACTGCTATGGCAGCAACCGCGGCACCTGCAGCTGCACCTGCAGCAGCAGAAACTGTTGAAGAAGAAGAGGAAGAAGAAGAGGAAGAAGAAGCTTCTGAAGAAGAAGCTATGGCTGGTTTAGGAGCTCTCTTCGGATAGATTTTTTTTAAATCTATTCACCTTTCTTTTTTTTATCTTATTTTGCAAAACTACTATTTTTTTAATATTATAATTACAACCTTATTGATTTCTCATTTTTTCATTAATTATTTATTAATAAAAAAACATATTTTAAACTGATAAATAATTATAAAAACTGATTCATATGGTAGAAATTTTTGACGAACTTGGTTATAAAAAACAGACATGCAAAACTTGCGGACAAGAGCTTTACTCACAAGTGACAAGAGACACCTGTGGGGATGCTCCATGTGATGAGTATGAATTTATCGCAAATCCGGCAACCGATAAACCGTACAATTTATATGAAATCCAAAAAGTTTTTAGAGAATTTTTAGAAAGCGAAGGACACACACATGTCCCAAGGTATCCGGTTCTTGCCAAAAGATGGAGGGATGACGTATTTTTAGTTGGAGCATCAATATTCTGTTTCCAACCATGGATAACTTCCGGACTTGTTAAGCCACCGGCAAATCCTATTGAAATGGCGCAACCGTCAATTAGGCTCAACGATGTTGATAATGTCGGAAGAACTGGTAGGCACATGACCTGTTTTACAATGGGGACACATACAGTAATTAACAAGGAAGATGATTTCATTTATTGGGAAGATGAAACCATAAGGCTCTGCCATGAGTTTTTCGCACACATAGGAATCAACACAGAAGAAATTACATTCATCAAGTCATGGTGGGCCGGCGGAGGTAATGAAGGACCATGCTATGAAGTATGCTGCAGAGGAGTGGAACTGGCCACATTAGTATTTATTCAATATGAAACCCTGGAAGACGGATCTAAAAATGAAATTCCAATCAAGGTAGTGGATACCGGATATGGGCTTGAAAGAATTGCATGGATTTCACAGGGAACCCCAACTGCTTACGACGCATGTTTTTCACCTGTTGTAGATAAACTAAAAGAACTTACAGGTGTTGAAATCAATGAAGACATCCAGGCAAGAAACGCCCAGATTGCCGGAATGATGGACATCGAAGATATCGGAGATTTAAAAGAGCTGAGACAACAGGTTGCAGACAGTCTTGATTTGTCCATTGATGAATACTTGAAGGCAGCCGAACCGATGGAAGCAATATACATCATTGCCGATCACACACGTTGTCTGGCATTCATGCTTGCCGATGGCATTATCCCGTCAAATGTAAAGGAAGGATATCTCGCACGTCTTGTATTGAGAAGAACCATCCGCTTCATGAAAGAGTTAAACATGAAAGAATCCCTTGCTGAGGTAATGGCAATACAGCTGGATTTCCTCTCCAGATTCTACCCTGAAATCAGAGATTCAGAAAACCATATCATGAATATTATTACTCTTGAAGAGGAAAGATATGCAGCTACAGTTAAAAAAGGAAAAAGCATTGTTAAAAGAACAATTAAGAGACTTAAAAAAGAGGGCAAGTCCGAAATGCCTCTTGATATATTAATAGACTTGTATGATGCTCATGGAATTCCACCTGAAACCGTTGTGGAAATGGCCAGTGAGGACTTTACAGTAAACGTTCCTGATAATTTCTTCACACAGGTTGCCGGAGCCCATGAAAAAGACACAACCAATAAAAAATCAACATTTAAAGTTGATTTCCCTGAAACAGAATTGCTATTCTATAAAGATTTCTACCAAAAAGAATTTGAAGCTGAAGTTTTAGGTTTTGTTGTAAAAGATGGGGATAAATGTTTAATATTTGACAAAACAACATTCTACCCTGAAGGGGGAGGTCAGCCTTCAGACATTGGTGAGGTTTCCATTGAAGGAGATGTCTTTAAAATACATCACGCCGAAAAGATTGGCCATGTTGTATTACATCATGTGGACGCAGACATAACAGATGATGTAGTCGGCAAAACTGCCATTGGAAAAATTGACTGGGACAGAAGAATAACCCTTGCACGCCACCACACAGGAACCCACCTTGTAATTGCAGCTGCAAGAAAAGTACTTGGACAGCACATCTGGCAGGCAGGTTCACAAAACGGTCTTAGCCGTGCACGTATAGATCTGTCACATTACAAACGCATCACACAGGAAGAATTAAATGAAATAGAAAAACTGGCTAATGAATTTGTAATGGAAAACATTGATCTTGACATCCAATTCCACACAAGAGACAAGGCGCAGGAATTATATGGATTCGTACTTTACCAGGGAGGTATCGTGCCTGGTAAAATGATTCGTGTAGTGAAAATCCCTGGTGTTGACGTTCAGGCATGTGCAGGTACACATGTCCCAAGAACTGGTGTTGTCGGACCAATCAAAATCAATAAAACCGAAAGGGTTCAGGATGGTGTTGAAAGAATAGACTTTTCAGCAGGAATTGCAGCAATCGATTCAATGCAGCACGACGGAGAACTTTTACGTAAAAGTTCCGCCATATTCAAGGTTGAAAGTGGTCAGTTGCCGAAAATATGTGACAGATTCTTCAGTGAATGGAAAGCTCAGAAAAATGAAATCGACCGCCTTAAATCCGAAATTGCAAGTTTGAAAATCAATTCAATCGCCAATGAATACGTTGAAATCAACGGTTTAAAAGTAGTTTCACAAATGATTGAAGCCGACTTCAAAGAACTTCAAAAAATGGCCACAGACTTCACTGACAACGAAAAAGCTGATATTGTTATTATGGGAAACAGTGATGGTAAAATTGTTGGAGCAGCTTCACAGAATGCAATAGATAACGGAGTTAAGATTAATGAGATTATCAAAACTGCTGCGGGAGTATTGGGTGGTGGTGGTGGCGGTCGCTTGACACTTGCTCAGGGAGCAGGTAAAAATAAAGATAAAATGGATGAAGCTATCAGTACTGCAGTTGATTTAATTAAAAATTAAGGGAAATTCAATATTTCTATTCATTTTCATTTTTAAGAGTGTAAATATGAATCATGATTTAATAATTGCAAGATATGGTGAAATTGGTCTTAAAAGTCCTAAAATAAGGTCACGTTTCGAAAAGAAACTTGTAAAAAACATTAAGGCCACCTTTGAGTGTGAAGTAGACAGAGACCAGGGAAGAATATACATTCATCCGAAGGACTTTGAAGATGGAATAGAGAAATTAAACAGAGTATTTGGAGTTGTATCCTATTCACCGGCAACTTCAACAAACGCCACCTATGAAGATATAGATGAAACTCTGGTGAAATACAGTGAAGATTTGATTGATGAAAATTTAATCGATGAAAATACAAAGTTCGCAATCAAATGCCGCCGGGTCGGAACACACGATTTCACGTCACAGGAAATGGCAGCGCATTGTGGGGGAGTAGTAAGGAGTGTTGTTCCAGCACCTGTTGATTTGACAAACCCTGATTTAACAATATTTGTTGAAATCAGAGAGAACAGGGCTTTCATCTACCATGAAAAAATCAAAGGTCCAGGAGGACTTCCTTTAGGAACTCAAGGTAAGGTCGTAGTATTGCTATCCAGTGGCATAGACTCTCCGGTTGCCGCATATCTGATGATGAAAAGGGGATGTGAGGTCATAGCATTGCACTGTAATAACGATCCCTTTTCCGGTCCGAAGGTCACAGAACTTTTCAACCGTCTCGTTGAACAGCTGAACATATATGCACAGGGTGTTCCGATTAAAAAAAGAGTAATTGACTATGGCCAATACCTGCAGGCCGCCAATGACAAGGCTCCTGAAAAAATGACTTGTGTTTTATGCAAATCCGGAATGTACCATATAGCTAAAAAATTGGCTCAGAAATTAGGTGCAGATGCTATCGTTGACGGAAGCAGCGTAGGCCAGGTTGCATCACAGACTCTGTCAAACATACTGGCCACAAGATACGGTGTTGACATGCCGATATTGTCTCCTCTAATAGGTCTTGATAAAGAGGAAATCACTGAAATTGCAAAAAATATCGGAACCTTTGAAATTTCCAAAATCGACGACGGAGGATGCAGTGCGGTTCCAAAATATCCTGAAACAAAAGCAGATTTAAAACGCGTAAAAGATGCATGTGAAGCCATGAATCAGGATGATGAAATCGATAAAGCATTTCGAAAAATCAGAAAACTTGATTAATTTTCCATTTTAATAACTTTGTTAAATACCAAATAATTAAATACTATTCAAATCAAAAATAATAAGTGTCTAGTAAATAATTAATTTACTAATTTGAGGTATAAAAATGAAAACTACAGTTAGTGTAATTAAAGCTGATATTGGAAGTGTGTCCGGACACTGTGTCGCACACCCTGAATTAATGGATATCTGTGATGAAGTTTTAAACGAAGCTTTAGAAACCGATATCTTAAAAGATTACTATATTTCCCGTTGTGGAGATGACATAGACTTAATCATGACCCACGACAAAGGAGAAGAAAACGAAGAAGTACATGAAACTGCATACACTGCATTCATGAA
>CACYBU010000035.1 GCA_902772665.1 uncultured Methanobrevibacter sp.
AAAATAATAAAATAAAAATAATAAAACAAAAAAGAGTGATTGAGTTTTTCACACCAAAACCTATTAAAAAAAAATTACTAGTATATAAATGTATCCATGTACTTTTAAGTTAATCTTATTTTTTACGTATGACTGAGATAATTCTTGTTAAACTTCTATGCATTTTGATTCCATACTGTTCAACAATCACAAATCCAACTTCATCAACCATAGGTTTTAAATCCACATAATGAGGCGAAGCCATACACAGATAAGCATCATCTTTCATATTATCGTAAATCGCATGGAAAAATTCCTTAAAAATTTCTTCACCGTCAACATCACCGGTTGAGGTGGAAATTCCATAAGGAGGATCAGTGACTACACTGGACACTTTTTTATACATCTTAAGTTCCCGAACATCCAAATGAAATGTCCTATAATCAGTAATCCCATAATAATCCAAATTGATTGCAGTTCCATTTTTCATTTTCCAGTAAATATCCGATCCCACCACCTTACATCCTATCAAACCGGCTTCAATCAGTATACCTCCGGTACCACAAAACGGGTCAAGCAATAATTCCCCAGGTTTGATTCTTGATAAATTAACCATACATCTTGCTAATTTAGGATTCATAGATCCAGGATAGAAAAATGGTCTTTTATGAGGTTTGCTTTCTACAAAATGTTTTTTGTTTAATTTAAATCTTTCAATAGCCACATATAACTCATTTTTAAAAGCAACGACACGTATCAAGGTTTCGGGTTTGGTTAAATTGACTTTTATATTATCACAGTTATCAAGGATTAATGTACCTAACTTTCGTTCATAACCTACAGTATTAATTTCTGAATGGATTCTTTTAACGCGCACCGCAAATGTTTCATCTATATAATCCGACCAGTCAACTGCTTGAGAGTCTTTTGGCAAATCATCAACATTTGTCTTGAAAATCAGTTCATGAATCTCATGAGTATATCCCAATCTTTTTGTTAATATTTCATAATATTCATAAATCTTGTCCCTGGAGATATTTTCCAGTATAACCAGTCCTTCGGTTACACAATTTATTTTAGCATCAATGTTTTCACATTCCATAACCGCTTTAAGTTCAGCTAAAGGTAGCTCCGGATGTTCCTGTGACTGTACGCATAATAATTTCATCAATATTCACCTAAATCCAAATATGTTAACAATTTTTTTAAACAGAAATGCCGGCATTATTTTAAATATTAAACCTCTTTTAATAAATTCTTTAACCAGTGCTGACTGAGTTTCCATATCCCCATATTCAGAAATTAATTCTTCACAGTTATTTTCCTTCAGCTTTAAAAAGAAATAATCCAAATCCTTATCAGACAAGAGATTAAGAGTTTTTTGAACTTTAAACTGATAGTTGAATTCCTTTGAATATTTTTTATTGAATTCCTTTTGATAGCCTTTCAAAATATCCAAATCATCTTTTCTGATAGCTTCAGTTATATATTTACATGCAACTCTGCAGGCATCAAATGCTATCATCAGTCCTCCACCGGAGGTCGGTTTTATTTGGCCTGCCGCATCACCGATTAATAATCCCCTGTTTTTAACAACTTTGTTGTTACTGCTAAAAACCGGAATGAACCCCTTGTATTTTTCAATGATTTCATAGTAAAAATTATCATTCAAAAAACCCTTTAGGATTTCGTCCTGCCTTTTATGAGAATGTGTGGAAAACAGCCCAACTCTGTACCGGTTATTTCCAATTGGTATTACCCATATAAATCCCGGCAGAATTTCTTCCAACAGATAAGTGTCCACATAATTATTTATACTTTCATTGGAATTTCTAAAAGATTTCATATTATTTTCATCGATTTTTACAAGCATTTGGGATGCCGCAAAGTTTGATTGTGCATTGCCCATGGAATGTGATAATTTTGAATTATATCCGTCACATCCAACAATTATTTTAGATGTGACTTTCTGATTGTTTGAAAGATATGTTATGCCTTTGTTGACATCAAAATCGACTGCTTTTTGATTTGTTAATTTCACACCGGCATCCAGAGCCCTTTTAAGCAGGAATTCATCATAGGCAATTCTGTCTATTATATATGCCACTTCATAATCTTTTTTTACATTTAGAATATGGTTTCGGGTGTGAAGAAAAGCTCCGTTTACTGTATTTAATATGATGTCATCCGGCAGTTCATTATAATTGAAAATGTGTCTGCTTACTATTCCTGCACACTGGAGAGGATATCCAATTTGCTTTTTCTTTTCAACAAGCATTACATTCAGTCCTTTTTTGGCAAGATAGTATGCTATTGTTGAACCTACAGGTCCCGCTCCAATGATTACAACATCACAATCAAACTTCATCATAAAACCTTATTATTTAAATTTATCAAAATGCCTTCTAATAACATCCTCATCTTCCTTGCCCTCATCATTTTGAGAATAATCTTCATGCTCTTCATTATAATAATTTCTAGCTTCATTATTTTGATAGTGATTATCATTAGTGTTTGAATAATCATCCCTTACTTGATTATAATAGTTGCTTTGAGATTGATTGTTTGAAGAATTTTTAAATCCATTATTATATGGTTCATATTCATACTTGTGTCTTTGAGTTTCATTCATACTGATATCTTCAGGATATGAACCATGACTTCTTTTTTGTGAATATTCCCTCTCATGAGTTATTGGAGTGATAGGTTCATATTCATCATAATAATCATTTCTTGAAAGATACTCCTCATCCATAGGATAATTCCTGTCATAATAATAATTTCTTGAAAGATACTCCTCATCCATAGGATAATTCCTGTCATAATAATCATTTCTTGCGAGATACTCCTCATCCATAGGATAATTCCTGTCATA
>CACYBU010000036.1 GCA_902772665.1 uncultured Methanobrevibacter sp.
ATAATCATTTTTTTATTCATTTTTTATCAACCCTTTTGGAATGTTAAATTCTTATTTATCCTTCTAAATATTGATTTAATGTTTAACATGTCACATGCCCTTTCTACAATAGTACGTATGGGAAATTAATTCTAAATATTATATAAAACAGATGAAACTGGAAATAAAAACATGATAAAACTCTCCCGTCATTATTTAATTTTTTTAAACTAGATTCTATAAGTTATAATGCTCTCAGAGCAGTTTTTGATTTTCAGAGATTACCACCTCATCCATAAATTTAATTAACCATCCCAATCAAAATTATTATAGAATAATTAATATAACTTTATGGTGATAAAAAGATGATGATACCTACAATACCAACACCTGATGAATTGTTAGATAAGGGATTCAGCCGTGGGAAAAAACAAGCGGACTTGCTTAGAAGTCAGAAAATACCGAAACATTTGAAAGGAAAAAGAATTGAAGAAAGAAGAGTTGTCACATCCTGTCAGGTTATCAAGGATAAATTGAAATCAATTCTGAATGCGGTTCCCGAAATCGAAAGCCTGCATCCCTTTTATCAGGATTATATTGACATTACCGTCGGCGTAGATGATATGAAACAGGCTCTTGGAGGGCTTAACTGGGCTTATGGAATTATTACTCAACTTGAAAAGGAATATGGTGCTAAAATCAGAAAGAATCCTTCAGAAAAAGCAACCATGATTCAAAAACAGGCATACGGCAGAATCGCATCTGTAGTTAATAAAATTAAAAAGGATTTGGATTTCCTTGATTTTGCAAAACAGAACCTTAGAAACATGCCTACAATTGACTTTGATGCAACCACAATCGTTATTGCTGGTTTTCCGAATGTGGGGAAATCCACACTCCTAAGACAAATCACCGGAGCAGATCCTCAAGTTGCAAACTATCCTTTTACAACAAAGGGTATTCAGATAGGGCATACCGAAATGCACTGGAAAAACATACAGATTATTGACACACCGGGGCTTTTAGACAGACCTGTTTTGGAAATGAATGATATTGAGATGAATGCGATTGTTGCCCTTGAACATCTGGCGGATGCAATACTGTTTATCTTTGATGCTTCTGAAACCTGCGGATTCCATCTGGATAATCAGTATAACCTCCTAAAACAGATTGAGAAAATATTTTCAGAAATTCCAGTCTATTACTTATTCAATAAAATGGATTTGGTGGAGGATAGTGAATATCTCAATAAATATATTGATAATGAGGAAAACTCCATTTTCATCTCAGCCATTGAAGGCGAAGGAATAGATGAGATAAACAAAGTAATCCGTAAAATCAAAAAAATAGACCGGACTGCTGAAGAAGAGGACGATGATGAATATTATTAAATACCCATACTGACTGGGGGCGAACAACATTGCTCAGTCAAGTATTATTGTTTCGAGTTTTTCACATATCTTCATTTTGAGTTCAAATCCCGCTTCATCACAGTTAAAGCAGTCATGTTCTTCTTTCTTTTCATAATATGAAAGAATATCCTGGTCAATATCAATGTTTAAATCCTGTGCATATGATATCATCTGATCCATATACCGGACAGATGAGCGTTCATGTGAATACTCATCTTCCCATCGCCCGTTATGTTCACCCTGTTTTTCGTTAACTTCACCATATAATTTCAATGCTTCGTTTTTGTTCATCATATCACCAGCATAACACAAATCTTAATTATCAGAAGTTACATATATAAATCCTATATTATAAACTATTAGCAATTTTATCCGAAAAATTGGAGATGATTACAAATGTTTAATTCAAAATTCATATTGTTTACAGTCGGAGTTTTAATATTATGTCTGGTGCTGGCCATTCACACTACTTTATCTGAGGATATGTCTGAATCCAGGTTAAATGAAACAGATGACGTTTCATATATCTGGATAGCGGATGATGACGGGAATGTGAAATTAATCCAGACAACCGATAACCATTTCGAGGGTAGTGCAAGCGCACCGGGTTAATACCCGTTGGAGAAAACATTCAAATTTCAGTTCAGGTTAATTGGTTTGAATTGAGTGTATTGTGATGAAATATTCTAAAATTAGACCAAATAAAATTTAAATGTAATGTGAAATTTGAGTTAATATTAATTAAATAATAACTAATAATTATCCCCTCCGCTTCGAAGCCCTTCCCAGTTTTAATTTTTATGTTAACTGACTTGTAATACTTGTTAAATCAATCAGACAATATTGTAGCGACTATGAAAAATCTACTTCATTTTAAAAAAATTAAATTTTCATTTTTAAATCTCTTATTTGAAAAAATTTTATCACAATAGTATGGAGTCTTGGCGATAATTCATTGAATGCTCCTTTCTATTAAACTGCTTTCTCCTCTACTTTGTTTATCAATTTACAAATTAATATTTATGTGATCAGATTAATCTAATATGATATATTAAATCAAATAATAATATGCCTTTTTTACGAACTATATTAAAAATACTGATTGTATTGCAGGCTGATGCTATTCTAAACATGAATCCTTGAACTCTTTCTAATCCTCTTGTTTGTAGTCTATCATAGTTAAATATATTTTTAAATGTATCATTAAGTGCTTCAACACTGCTTCTTCTATTTTCATAATCTTTTCTACCTTCTGGCATGCCCATATAGAAAAAGCAAAACTGGAAGTAGAGATAATGCAAGACCGGTTTTAAAGTCTTATTCATCACCCAGTTCATCAAATTCCTTTGAAGGTTTGCAATCAGATTTTCATTGTAGAAAATACTCGATTCGAAAGTTTCATGACCTCTACATTAAAAAAAAATGTTAATGCCATCACAATACAGTGAAATAGTAAGTGATGCATCTTAATTTTTTACTAAATCGTCAAGATATATGAATCTTGTGAATGCCAAAACATCAATCAATATGGAAATGGCTTTAACAAATCTCTTATCTCCACTTACAAACAGTAAATCCAAATCATGATTGTTTTTCAGATAATCATGCACGTCAAAAAGAATCTCCTCATCCTCACCATGCAGACAGTCCTCGCCCCTTAAGGATTTTTTATCTATTTTTGCTAAAACACTTTTGTCCTTTTGACGGTAGGCTGGGATGCATTCCATCTTCTTAAAGCAACGGTTTTTGCAGTTTCTGTGGACCTGATGGAAATTATGACAATAATTACTGAAATTGGATTTGACCCTGAATGCATCTGTATTTTCATCAAAATCCAATTTATCCCATATGACATCAATTGCTGAGTGCATGTCATCAACGTCTAATTCTCCAATTGCCTGAAATTTATTTATTGCACGGTGAATTTTTGAAAAATCGATTAGACTGCTGTCATCCACATTGTTAATCAAATCAGCAATTTTTTGAAGAAATTTATGATATTCCCTATTTTTCCTGCGGGCAACTATATTAACTTCTTGTTTAACATGAAATGAAAAATAATTAACATTCTCTTTAATCAATGCTTTTTTAGAAGCGCTGTTTAACGGATCCATCGAATAGATGTATCCGATAATTACGTTAGTGTCAAAAAAGGTATTCATGAATACTACCCCAGGATGTTTGTTACTTTTACAATTAAATCATCATATTCGCGAGTACCAATGAATATTTCACTGTAAAAATAATCTTCTTGTTCGTCTAGGCGAATGTCAAATTCTTCATAAATAGCATCATAATCTGAATTGTTTCGATTTTCCATTAACTTATTAAAATCCCTTAAGAGATCTAATACAAAAAAGGAATATTTAATATATCTTCCAACATCATCAACAATATAATCTATCATGTTTTTAATTGACATGAAATTATAATATTCATCATAAGAAAATGATAAATTTCTCATTGACAACACAATATCATTTAATGAGACTTTGATATACTTTAATTTGCTTAAGAAATCCTTGTCATTTGAATACATCTCCACAAGTTCATCAAATGATAATTCATTAGTGGATTCATCTTTAGTCAACTTATTCTTTATGAAGTAATATAGTTTTTTAAATAAGCTTAAGAAATCATCTAATTCTAAATCCTCATTAGCATTAATATTTATAGACATTATTCTGACTCCTTGATTTGGTCTATTGCATCTGTAAAGACATCCAATGTTTCAGTATTGTCGGCATTGACTAATAGTTTTTTTTAAAATGGTGTCCACACCATTTCTGTGTGCTATGGAGACAATTTCATTTTCAGTATAATCAGATATCTTTTCATCTCTAACTCTGATTTGGAGATTGATTGCTTCAACACGCTTTTCCGGAAAACGCTCATCCAATTATTCGACAAATCCCCACCCTAACATATCTATCAGGGACATTCCTTTTGCAATTGATTGAAGTGGTTTCCAGTCCATGAAAAAAATATGCCTCCTAAAAAAATGGTATTTGTATAATATTATATGATAAATTAATATATAAACTTTTCATATTAAATGATTGATAGAAACTTATTTGAAAATATGGACTTGCTGTCAATTACAATCATACATTATAAAGTAAATATTGGTTTTAATGCAAAATAACCTAAATTAGTGTTTATTCTAAAAACACTCTTTGACTTTTGAAGTCCATCAAAATAATTTAACCGAGAATCACATTAAAAATACAGTGAAAATAGAATGCCATCATGATGAAAGTTTTGCACTTAATTTTTTATGAATAATTACCTATTATGGAAGTGTCCATTATTTAAATTTAAGCCCCATTATAGGAGTTTTTTAATGCAATTTATTAATAGGGTCGGAAAATATTCACATTTCTAATTCAAAAGCATTGTTTGTACTGTAAATTGAATTTCAAGGAAAAATTTTCCTAAAAAGTAATGTATTTTCCAACCCTCAAAAAACAGGAAATATTATTGATTTAAAATCAAAAAAGCCAGTGCTAATCTTTAATTTTGATGAAGCTGCTTTTCAATTCGTTGGAAAATACATAAAAGTTTTTTCACTAACAAAACCTCAAATGGAAATGGACACTAATAGATATGCATGCAAAGCAACCGGATTTTACTCACTAACACCTGAAGGCAATGATTATTTAGAATTCATGGAAAATTCAAAAAAAAAGAAACAATTGCCGAGCTTATGAGAACCATAAAAAAAGAAAATCCCAATGCCATAATCTTTATTATCATCGATAATTTCCCATCACACACTTCTACATTAGTTAAAGATGTTGCTGAGGAATTAAGTCTTGAATTATGCTTTTTACCACCATATTCACCACAATTACAACCTATAGAAAAAATATGGTACAAAGGTAAAAGAGATGTAATGTACTATAAAATTAATAATATTGAAGGATTCACAGAAATGAAAGATGATGAAAAACTAGAATTATTAAAGTCGATTGTAGAAAAAGTTTTTTACAGAACAGTGAAATCTAAAAAAATGTTGTTTAAAGTTGATAATAATTATATAAGAAGAATTATCAAGAAATTACATCCCCGTATAAATTCTGAACTTGAATTCGAAATAATTAATTAAAAAAATGATAAATCATATATAAATATACAAAAATAAATTTCTAAAACACTATAATTTGTTTTTCTACTTCTTCTTTAAAAAGTTCATATTTACATAAAATATCTTTTATGATTTCTTTATCATTAACATCACATTTTTCAATTATTTCCCCATAAGAATATAATTGTAAACCCTGCATATCTTCTACAACATCAAACTGTTTAATTGTAATAATATCACCCTTATACTAAGCTTGATAACTTCTTAATTTACTTTTTTAATTAATTCATAACCTTGAATATTTAAAACCCCAACATTATTTATTTTTAAGAATAATTCTTCATCACATGTTAAAAATATTATTGGCTCATCTGATGAGAAGACATCAGCATCAATTACAATAATATAATCTGGTTTGTGAACATCAAGTTGATTTTTTAGTTTATCTAAAACATCTGGGAAATTTTTGTAATTGTCCCTACCGCAGTCAAATAATTCCATTTTGCCAACGAAAATATTTTTCTCCTGATTAAAGCAGGACATCAATTCACAAGTAAGCTTAGATAATGATTGTGGAAAGATTGAATTGAATTTATCACTGTTCCAAATGAATTTAAGTAATTTTATTTTCTTATGATTATCAATTTCAATGTCAGTGGTGTTTCTCAATACG
>CACYBU010000037.1 GCA_902772665.1 uncultured Methanobrevibacter sp.
AATGGTGAGGATGTTTTAGATGCTGTTGAATATGATTGTCTTATTGAAGCAACTCCTACAAATATCATTGATGCAGAACCTGCATTTTCCTTAACACTGAAGGCTTTTGAACAGGGAAAGGATGTAGTGACATCAAACAAGGGGCATCTTGCTTTAAAATTCAAAGAAGTAGTTGGTGCTGCAGAGAATGCAGGTGTTGAATTTAAATACGAAGCCAGTGTTGGTGGATCCATGCCGATTATCAATTTCACAAAAGATACACTTGCATCATGTAAGATAATATCCATTAAAGGGATTTTGAACGGCACTACCAATTATATTTTATCAAGAATGACTTCTGAAGGTTCAGAATATGATGTTATTTTAAAAGAATCTCAGGAACTGGGTATTGCTGAGACTGATCCGACTCAGGATGTTGAAGGTATTGATGCCGCTTGTAAAACAGTTATTTTAGCCAACTCACTTTTGGGAATTGATGCAACATACAGTGATGTTAAAGTTGAAGGTATTTCAAAAATCAATTCCGAAGCCATTGAACTGGCTAAAAAAGATGATTATTTAATCAAATTAATAGCTGAAGTATCTCCCGACAATCTGCAGGTATCTCCTCGTTTGGTTAAAAGGGGAAGCTCTTATGATGTAAGCGGAACTTTAAACATGGCTACAATTCAGACGGATTTGGCCGATGAGGTATCTGTAATAGGACTTGGAGCAGGTTCTCTTGAAACTGCTTCTGCAATGTTGACTGATTTAATTAGTATTTTAAAAAATAAATACTAATTTCATTATACTTTTTTTTGATAATATGAAATACGTAATTTTTATCCCAGACGGTGCCAGTGATTATCCTGTTGATGAATTAAACGGTAAAACTCCATTGATGGTGGCCAATACTCCAAATATTGATAAATTGGCTCGTGGAGGATTCGGAGGTTTTACAAATAATGTTCCCGAACAGTACACACCAGGGTCTGACGTTGCAAACATGAGTATTTTCGGATACAATCCTTCAGACTACTATACAGGTCGTGGACCTCTTGAAGCAGGCAGCGAAGGAATTCCAACAACTCCATGTGATGTAATATTTAGATGCAACACTATTTACAGTGAAAATGATGTAATGGATGATTTCAATGCTGGTCACATTTCAACTGAGGAAGCCGACGAATTGATGAAAGGCTTAAATGAATATTTCCATGAAAAATACCCGGATTTCAAGGGTAAATTCTACACTGGTGTAAGCTACAGGCATCTGTTTGTATACTCATGCGACAGCATAGCGGATGCTGAAATATTGTCAGGTATTAAAACAATGCCTCCCCATGACATTTCCGGTGAGAAATTGATTGACAACTTGTTCGGAGACTGTGAACTGGCTCGGGAAATTCAAAATATAATGTTTGAAGCAAGAAACTATCTCAAAGACCATGAAATTAACAAGAAAAGAGAAATACCAGCAAATATGATATGGTTATGGGGACAGGGGGTAACTCCTAGCCTGCCTAATTTTAAAGAAATTTACGGAATCACTGCTTCTGTAATAACAGGTGTTGACTTGCTTAAAGGTATTGGAAACTTCGCCGGAATGAATATCATCGATGTTCCGGGAGCTACAGGATACTTTGACACAGATTATAAAGCTAAAGGAGAATATAGTATTGAAGCTTTAAAGCAAACAGATTTACTGTTAATCCACATTGAAGCTCCTGATGAAGCGGGTCATGCTCAAAATACAGAAGAAAAAGTGAAAGCTATTGAAAGAATTGATGAGTTTATTGTCGGGCCGGTCATTGAAAGTTTAAAGGACGGTGAGTTTAGGGTCGCAATACTGCCTGACCATCCAACACCAATTAGCGTTGGAACACATACTCGTGATGATGTGCCTCTGGTAATTTATGATTCAGCCCGTAAGGGTGATGAATGTGAATCATTTGATGAGGAAGGAGTTAAAAATGGTTCACTTGAATTCAAAAAAGGACATTTCCTAGTTCAAAGATTAATCAAGGGAGATTATTAAATGAAAGTATTACTGGTAAACGGAAGTCCAAATAAGGAAGGCTGTACCTATACGGCTTTAAGTGAAGTTGCAAAAACTCTAAAAGACCATGATATCGAAACTGAAATATTCTGGATTAAAACAAAACCGATAACTGGTTGTATTGCCTGTGGAAAATGTGCTGAATTAGGTAAATGCACATTTGACAATGATGTTGTAAATGAATTCGTCAAAAAGGCATATGGTGCTGATGCATTTGTATTCGGCTCACCTGTATACTATGCCAGTGCTAATGGGTCTATGACATCATTTTTAGACAGGGTATTTTACTCAAACTCTCATGGTTGCGGCGCAGATGCATTTAAACATAAACCTGGTGCGGTAATATGTTCTGCAAGACGTGGCGGCACAACTGCAACCTATGATCAGTTAATCAAGTATCTGGGAATTAGCCAAATGCCGGTAATTTCATCTTTTTACTGGAACATGGTTCATGGAAACACTCCCGATGAAGTAATGCAGGATGAAGAGGGGCTGAGTACTATGAGACAGCTAGGTCATAATATGGCATTTTTCTTAAAATGTCTTGAAGCGGGTAAAAAGGAAGGCTTAACAGTAAAAGAAGAATCCAAACCTCGTACAAACTTCATTAGATGAAAATAATTTATAAAAGTTATTTTTTTACCTTTTAAATATTTCATCAGTCATTTTTAAAGTGACTGATTTTATTTTCACACGATTTTGAAATTATTTAATATGTGTCCATTCATGAACGTTTTTAAAACTCCCAAAAATTATCTGTATTCAAATAAAGCATTGCTTGCATTGTTCATTCCAATTCTAATAGAATATTCTTTGGAGTTTTTTGTCGGATTTGCTGATTCGGTAATGGTGGCATCACTTGGTGAAGCTGCAATTTCTGGAGTTTCCCTTGTTGATTTTTTAGTTCAGCTTCTTATTTTTTCATTTTCAGCTCTTGCAACGGGTGGTGCTGTTGTTGCAGGACAATATCTTGGAGATAAACAAATTAAAAAGGCTCAAAATTCTGCAACTCAACTTATCTGGTTTTCAGCAATTTTATCGACGGTTTTATTGATTTTCGTAATCATTTTAAGGCAGTTTATTATTGGATTACTGTTCGGACAGATTGAAGCTGATGTCTGGGCAAATGCTAACGTTTATTTATATATTGTTGCATTGTCAATTCCGTTTTTGGCCATATATAATGCTGGGGCGGCAATTTTTAGAACAACCAATAATGCATCACTTCCAATGAAGATTCTATTTATCTGTGATGTTTTAAACATTGCAGGCAATGCGATTTGTATCTATTGGTTGGGATGGGATGTTAGTGGAGTAGCAATTCCAACTGTAATTGCAAGAGCATTGTCGGCAATTTTGATATTGTACTTTGTTGTTGATGAGGATTACAAACTGCATATTAAAAGAACTTTCTGGCATAAATTTGACTTTGCCATGCTTAGAAAAGTGTTGAAGGTCGGTATTCCATATAGTATTGAAAATGGACTCTTTCAACTGGGAAGAGTATTGGTGCTCAGTCTGGTTTCCACATTTGGAACAATGGCGATTGCCGCAAATTCTGTTGGTTATTCAATTGGAATATTTTCGGTCCTGCCGGGGTTTGCAATTAACTTGGGGTTAACTGCCGTAATTTCAAATTGCGTAGGAGCCGACGATTACGAGCAGGCAAGATATTACAATAAAAAAATGATGGTTGTTGTTGTAATTTCACACCTTATAATTAATCTAATAATCTTTCTGGCTTTGCCGTTCATTCTAGGCATGTATGGTTTATCGACCCACACGACTTCGATGACGGCAGAAATGGTGATTTGGCATGGAATTTTTGCAATAATCATTTGGCCTTTATCATTTACTCTACCGGCAACATTCAGAGGTGCAGGAGATTCAAAATCAGTAATGTATATTAGTCTGGCAGTGATGTTCGTATGTAGAATTGCTCTTTCATATGTTATAGCGGACTGGATGGGAATTGGTGTGTTTGGAACATGGATTGCAATGTTTGTTGACTGGTATGTGAGGGCAGGAATTTACGTTTACAGATATTTTTCAAATAAATGGACAGAATATAGGGTGGTTTAGATTAGAGTTAAAATAACGTATAAAAATACACATGTTTTTAGTAAAAAACAACTTGAAGATCTGTTTTTATCAGTTGACTGGTCTTCAGGTCATTTTCCGGAAAAACTGGTAATAGCAATGAAAAACTTTAAAACCGTTTACTCCGCATGGCATGAGGATAAGCTTGTTGGGATGATTTGCGTGATGGATGACGGAATAATGAATGCATATGTCCATTATCTCCTGGTTCATCCGGACTATCAGCTGAAGAGAATCGGAAAGGAATTGGTTACAAGAGTTAAAAATCATTATAAGGACTATCTGCGTATTGTAGTGATTGCATATGATGATGAAGCCAGGTTTTATGAATATTGTGGATTTGAAAAATCAGTTGATTCAAGTCCAATGTTGATTACAAAATTATGGACATGAGGTGATTAGATGGTACTGTTTAGAGGAGATATAAAGTGCAAGAGTCTTCAGAGACGCACATCAATTAGTGTAATATTGCCTGCCGACAATATTCATTTTCTACAGGACACTGAGGAAATAATTCCAAAACCTTATAAGACATTATACCTGCTTCACGGTTTGTACGGCAGTGACGACATATTCCTGGCAAATACATCCATTCAGAAATTTGCGGAAGATAAAGGGATAGCTATTGTAATTCCATGCGGTGAAAATAGTTTTTATGTGGACAATCCTAAATCTCACGCATATTATGGAGAATATGTCGGTAAGGAATTGATTGACATTACAAGAAACATCTTTCCGTTGTCCGATAAAAGGAAGGATACATTCATTGCCGGATTTTCAATGGGAGGATATGGGGCGGTTAGAAACGGTTTGAAATACTCACGTAACTTCTCAAAAATCGGTATGATTTCGCCTGCATTAATCACTGATGATATTGTTGATTATGCTGATGACAATAATGTGTTGCATTCAAAAGATTTCTATGAATCTGTTTTTGGCAATCTTGATGAAATTAAAGGCTCAGACACAGATCCAAGGTATCTTATTGAAAATTGTCCTGATGTTCCTGATATTTACATTGCATGTGGCAGAGATGATTTTTTGTTTGAAAAAAGCACAGATTTTTATAGATTCTTAAAAGATAAAAACATCGATGCTACATTCATTGAAGCTGAAGGTGAGCATACATGGGAATTCTGTGATAAATATATCAAGGAATTCATTAAAATGCTGGTTGGGTGATTTCATGAAGTTATGTCCGAACTGCGGGGCAATGTTGTGTGAAGTAATTGGAGGTTATATGTGTCCTGACTGTGGTGCAGGGGTATTCGATGAAGATGATGTAATAACTGCCAAATGTCCAACCTGCGGAGGGGAATTGAGTGATCTCTGTGAGAAATACTACTGTTATGAATGTGGCATGTCAGTTGATAAGGAAAATGCAATATATAATGGAGATATAATGTCAGATAATTATTGCGAGGAGCCGGACTATGATTCGATGGTTGACAATGGTGAGGAAATCTGTCTGAACTGCACATACTGGAACGTAAGTCCATACGGCAGTTCTTATGGAATGTATTGTAGAAAGGGAAACGGACAGACAGACCCTGACGATACTTGTTTTGAATTTATACAGTCCCAAAGTTTTGCTAATTATGGCGACAACGGAGAGTTTCAGTTTGATGAAACATCAATTCAAACAGAATATAAACTAGATTGCTGGAAAAATAGTAGGTGAGAAATTTAATTAATTTCATCACCTACAATTAGTGCAATTTCCATTGTACCGGTTAATAATTCTTCAATGTTTTTCACTGAATTCTATAAATTTAGGTTTTCATATGCGCATCCAGTGCTTCACTGCTTTCTATTTTTCAACAAATACGGGTGAATCATCTAATACATGATGGTAGAGTATATGAAATATTTCATTTTGTGCGTTCTTGATTCATTTATTAGTGTTTTTGTCTGTTTAATTACTTCATCGTTTTTTTTCTCTTTTAATAGGTAATTTTGTATTAATAATAATCATTCTATCACCTTTTTCATAATTAAACTATAAAATTTCAAACTATTAATTTCGATTGATTTTGACAATCAATTAAAATTTTTATATATTATGACAGTCAAAATTATAAATGTAGATTTTAAGGAGAGGATTTATCTGACAAAATATATTATTATAACAGGTGGGGTAGTTAGTTCCATAGGTAAAGGTATAACATCTGCTTCTATGGGTAGAATTTTAAGATCTTATGGTTTAAAAGTTTCAGCTATTAAAATAGACCCTTATTTAAACTGGGATTCAGGAACACTCAATCCGTATCAGCACGGTGAAGTGTTCGTTACTCATGACGGTATGGAAACCGATTTGGATCTCGGGCACTATGAAAGATTTCTGGATGTTGAACTTGATGGAATAGCTAACATTACAACAGGTAAAGTCTACGAATCAGTCATTGCTAAAGAAAGACAGGGAGGGTATCTTGGAGAATGTGTACAGGTTATCCCTCACATTACCAATCGTATTAAAGAAATGATTAGAGCAAACTCTGAAAGTGATGATTATGACGTGGTTTTAGTTGAACTCGGCGGCACTGTCGGAGATATTGAAAGCCAACCTTTCCTTGAAGCATTAAGACAACTCAGAAATGAGGAAGGCCGTGAAAATGTCATGTTTGTCCATGTTACATTTATTCCCTACCTGAATGCTGCCGGTGAATTCAAAACTAAACCTACCCAACATTCTACAAAGGAACTGAGAAGTGTAGGTATTAATCCTGATGTTATTGTATGCAGGTCACAGGT
>CACYBU010000038.1 GCA_902772665.1 uncultured Methanobrevibacter sp.
AAATTCTTTATCCTGAATATTAACCATTCCCATAAGACTAATGATAAAAACCATTAACTGCTTAATCGGCATGTCAATATCCATATCCGGCAATATCAACAAGTCTATTGCTTCTGAATAAGATAATTCCTCTTGTGTGATACTTTTGTTGACAAGAGTACTTAAAACTTTGCCCCCATCTTTTCTTTTTGTGAAGATTGGTGCAACATGGAAATCTAGGTTATCATCAAATTTCACCATTGTTTTACCACGATTAGGATCTGCAATGGATACAACATCAGTTATAACGTAAAATCCTTTGTATTGAGGGTCGTTAACGGATGAAATATGATACTTAGAGATAGTATCCAGTTTTTTGCCATCCAATGGAGTTGACATGAATTCAGTTATCCTGATGAAATTGCCGTCAACTATGACAACCATGTCTTTTCGCTGTCCGGTTTCAGGTATTTCAGTATCAATGAATTCAATGTTTTCGCCTTCATCGTAGAGATATCGGTGAAATAAGATTCCCAGTTTCTTATATGTAAATTTATAGAATCTGTCAGCAGAATGAGGATTATTTTTACTCATTTAAGATTCCTCCATTACATTTTTTCATGTTAATATTTGGCCAAATATTAAATCACCATGGTAAATTAATATTGGATTTTAAGACATATAAAGGAAGCAGTTATTAATTGAAGCAATTTAAGAAAGTTATATCAATTTAACATAGTCATGACAATTTTACAAAATAAAACAATGCTGATTTGATAAGTTAAATTAGAGAATAACTGAACAATAAGTATTATATAATGCCAAACAATATAACATAAGTTATAACACATTTTCTCAAAAGGCCACATTATGAAAAATAGAATAGGAATCTTTACAAACGGAATAATCTGGTTCGGAGTTGCAATATCGGTTTCAGAAATTGAAGCAGGCATACAGATTGCCTCCGCATCACCGGCAAATTCACTCTGGATTCCATTAATACTCGGACACCTGCTTGGCGGAATACTTCTATTTTTCATTGGTCTTATCGGTGCGAAGCTTCAGATGAATGCAATGGAAACAACAAAAACTGCATTCGGCAGATACGGATCCAAGTTCTTCGCAGCACTCAACGTCATGCAGTTAATAGCATGGGTTGCCGTGTTGAATGCCCAGGGAGCGCTTGCACTGGTTAATCTGAATTTACCGATTTCATTTCAGATAACATGTATAATTCTAGCAGTGCTGGTTGCATTGTGGGTTTATATCGGCCTTGAACGCTCATCAAAATTAACCACAGGAGTCATGACTGTGCTTATAGCTCTGCTGGTAGTGCTGTCTGTCAAATTATTTTTAGCAAACTCTCCAGTTCAGGCAGCTGCCATTTCAGGCATTTCCAAACCATTAAGTTTCTGGAACATATTCGAGATTTCAATCGCAATGCCGATTTCATGGCTACCTGTAATATCAGATTACACCCGAGATGTTGAAAAACCTGTTAAAGCCACAGCAGTATCAACAGTAGCATATACAATTGCAAGTCTGTGGATGTATTTCATTGGAATAGGTGTTGTAGGTATTGGAACCAACAATGTTGCACATGCCATACTTGTGATGGGTCTTGGAACACCGGGCGTGATAATTCTTGTACTTTCAACAGTAACCACAAACTTTCTTGCAACAAATTCCGCAGGAGAATCTGCAAAGTCAATTTACACTAGACTCGATGCGAAAATAGTTGGAGTTATAGTCAGTGCAATAAGCATAATCATTGCAATTTCCGGAATCATGACCCACTACATTGACTTTCTCTACCTCATATCATCAGTTTTCGCCCCGATGGCAGCAGTGCTTTTGGTTTCATTTTACTTTGACGATAATCATGATGACGGAAGAGGTGTGTGGAAATGGAATATGTTTGCATGGTTTGCCGGGTTTATTGTCTATCAGATTGGAGGATTTTACGATTCCATAATATTCGGGCCGACACTGATGTCCATTATCGTATCGGCCTCTCTTGCATATGCACAGGTAGTGTTTGGAAAGATATCTGAAAATGATTAACTATTCCACTTCATTTTCAACAATTGCTATTTCTTCATCTGTTAAATCATAGAGTTCATAAACCAGCCGATTTATTTTTTCTTCAGTTTTTGTAATTTGCAGTTTTAATATTTTTTCATCTTTAGGAGTTTTACAAAGTGAAAGTTCTTTATTTAAATAACCCAATTTATTTGATAACTCTGAAAATAGTATTTGCTCATCTGGTCCAATATCCATAAATGGCATTCTTTTTACAATAGCTGGTTTTACTTGAGGTAATATCCTGCCATTTTCTAATGAATAAAGCCTATAAATAAACGTATACAGTTTAGAATTGAAAATTGCACTTACAAAATATGGATTATATTTTTCCTTTGTTCCAAAAAGATAAACCCCATCTGTGGCATAAAGTTTATTTTCATCCACTGCAACAATTAATTTATCTGAAGTGATGACCCCAACAATTTTTGCATCTTTTATGAATATTTTTTCTTTTCTAGGCCTGTGAAGAGAATATAATGGATGTTTTTTTGTTTTAACCTCTTTACAAGTAATATTATCTTTGAATTGTTTTATATAAGAGCA
>CACYBU010000039.1 GCA_902772665.1 uncultured Methanobrevibacter sp.
AGATGAAAAAACAAAATTTAATACTATTGATGTCTATTTAACAAATTTCTTAAATAATATTTCAAGAAATAGTAATTTTTTAGAATTCAATATACAAACTGACAATTATTTAATTGATTTCAAAAGCACTTACGATTATAACAACTCTAAAACATTATTATATGAAGATAAAGAAGATGTTTTAATAACTTCTTTAGCAAAAATCGATTTAAAAAATCAAAAGGTAGATATTGTCTATGAAATGAACAAATTAACCTATTTAATGTCATATGCAACAAGAACCAACATTTCACCCGTCTGTTTTAACTTTTATAACGATAAAAAATTGATTAAAACAGTTTTATGGCCTGCCTTAACAACTAAATTCTCAAACAAGGAAAAATTAATTGAACCAAGAAATATGAAATATTTTATAGAAGAATCTTATCCTATTTTTTTAGAAAACTATTATACATTCTCTTTAAATATTATTATCAGCATTTATCTGGAATCATTACTAAGTAATTATGTAGATAGTGGTTATATATTACTAGTTGTAGCTCTTGAATCATTTTTATTATCTCATGAAGACAATTGTAAACAGAAAGGAGAAGAAATTAATCCCAGTTCTATAAAAAGAATTAATAAACAAATGAATAAATTTTTTAATGAAAAAGAATATGATATTCCTAACAATGATTTAATGGAGCTATCTCAAAAATTAGCCTATGCTAATACTACATTAGGTGAAAAATTATCTTTATTAAAAAATAAATAGAAATTTAAATCAAATTTAAACTTAAATCCAAAAGATTACGATTTTCAAAAAATTAGAAATGAAATAATTCACACTAGAAAAGTTCCAAAATCAATTCCTTACAAAAAAGGTAATCGGGAAATAAACATGAGTGTAGAATTTGCTAGAACATTATTCTTATTAGACAAAATTATTTTATCTTTACTAGAGTATGATGGAAAATTCAATGATTACTTAAATAAAAAGGAAATTAGTTTTAAACAATAAAATAAAATCAATTTTAATTGTTATTTATAAATTTATAATTAAAAATGGAATGATAATTAATAATATACATATGACACTCATTTAAAAATCAAATAAGGTTGTTTGTTTAGGCTCAATATATCTTATTACTTTAGTCTCAATTAGCTTATCATTTTCTTTAAGATGTCCAAGCAACAAGGGTGATTTCTCATCATGCATTTTTATAACTTTTTTGGGGATATCAGGTTTTCTGTTGGCGTAGCAATATTTACATTCACTTAAACAGGAATTGTAATCACCAATATCCCTTGATGGAATACAGTGACAGTTTTCTCTAATTCCACTAGCTTTAACATTCTTATAAACCACACCATGTGCCTGCTCCAATATTTCCCGAGTTGTACAACCTGCAGCATGTATGCCATATTTTTCATAGCTTTCGTTTGTTGCACATGTTTGAGTATAAAGATTATATTCGGCAGATATCTCTCCAATTCCTTTCAATAAACTAACTTTCTCTTTCTCAGTAAGTGGAATTATTTCAGGCATGTTCTCTTCAACTTTCTTATACATGTCCACAAAGCTGAAGATGCATCTGTAAACCAATGGCACAATAGCTTTAGCAATATATTCAAATGTTTCCAAATGTTTTTCGACAGTGTATTTTTCTGTAAGAAGTATCGGATCATATCTCCAGAGAATTTTGTTGCTGCCAACAATATCAGATAATCTTTCCAATGTCTTTATTGATTGATTTATTGTCGGAACTTTCGGTTCTACATCCTTACCATAGCAAGTAATTGTATACTGGCACAGAATATGGTATTTATCATCTATCTCACCTATATGTTCCAGTATAGGTTGGTAGTTTTTAGAGCAGAACAGAATACAATCCACATCCTCCGGCTTTAGACTTAACTTGTATACATTCTCCTTTGCAAACGGATTTCTTGAATATGCATATCCCTCTTCAAGCCTGTTCAATAGCCATGGTGTGTAATAGTTCACTATATCTGTTCTTCCGCCAACATTTATTATCATCGTATCACATAATATATTTGGTGTGCATAACATTTTTTATTTGTGTTTTTACCGACATCATACGACAGATTCTGATAAATCAATTCTGTTCATAACAACTGATTTATTCTTGCACATCTATAGAAATTTATATTTTTTATCTGAATATAAGTTCAATTTTAACTTTTTGAACGGAATTGCAAAACTTTAATTATCAGAGAAAATAATACTATTATTTGTAGTGAGAGAAAAGTAGTAGATAATTTAGTGACTGTTTGCATAGCAGTACTTGCAGCCGTGAAGACATGTGTTGTATGCTGCGATATCCCTTCCAAATATGCAGTCACATTCACAAATTCTGTATTTTCCTTTTGGAATACTTAAATTATTTCCAATGGCTTTTTCAATTACCTGCACAGTCATACAGCCCGATGAGTCAAATCCGAACCGGTCAAGCAAAGTTCCTTCAACACATGTTTTCATTTTTATATCATATTTTCCTGCAATCTTTGAAAATTCCTCCCCAATGACCAGTCTCTCTTTTGTTGTCACTTCATTTGCTTCGGGAAAATTTTTTAAAACCTTCTGATACAGGTCTATGAAACTGATTGTGCAGTCATCAGTATATTCGGACAGTTGTGATGCAATCTCTTCAAACATGTCAATGTGAAAATCAAGAGAATATTTTTCAAAAATAAAAATCGGATCATATCTCCATGAAACCCTATTAACACCCAGCGAGTCTGAAAGCTCTTTAAATGATTTCATGACTTGCTTAAAACTTGGAACATTAACTTCGATGTCCCTGCCATAGGGAGTTATTGTTACAAACCAGAATTGTCTGAATTTTTCCAGTTTATCCAGATTATCAAGCAATGGCTTTGGATTTTTAGTGCAAAAACACAGACAGTCGATAATTTTGTAATCGAGCGGATATCTGTAAATGTCATTATTATATGGGTTTCTGGTGCAGACAAATCCTTTATCTATGCGATTCAAAAACCACTTGTGAAAAAAAGATGGAATATCGGTTCTTGAACCCGTATTAATTATCATGAAAAAAATAAGGTGAAAGAGACCTATAAGTCTCTTCCGAATATGTGTACAGCTGCAGTACCTCCGGTACCTCCAATGTTGTGAGTCATACCTATCTCAGCACCGTCAACCTGCCTTTTACCAGCTTCTCCCCTAAGTTGCCATACGATTTCGGCAGCCTGAGCAATACCTGTGGCTCCTAACGGGTGTCCCCGTGCTTTAAGGCCTCCGGATGAGTTGATTGGGAAATCACCATCGATTTCAGTTTGACCTTCTTCAATAGCTATTCCTCCCTTACCCTTTTCAGCGAATCCTAAATCTTCAACGGCTAGCAGTCCGTTGATGGAGAAACAGTCGTGCACTTCAGTTACATCTATGTCTTTGTGTGTTACTCCTGCCATTTCATAAGCTCTTCTGGAAGCAACTTTTGTAGATTCAATGGTAGTGATATCTTTTCTATCGTGTAAAGTTAAAGTTCCAGAAGCCTGGGCAGAAGCTTTTACATAAATTGGAGTGTCACTGTACTTTTTAGCCATTTCGGCGGGCACCATTACAATAGCAGATGCTCCGTCACTTACAGGAGAACAGTCCAGTAATGTTAACGGGTCTGCAACCATTGTAGAGTTGATTACTTTATCAACACTTATTTCAAACGGGAACTGTGCATTAGGATTTTTGGATGCATTCTTGTGGTTTACCACTGAAAACTGTGCCAGCTGTTCACGAGTGGTACCATATTCATGCATGTGTCTTTTAGCAATCATTGCATATAGTGATGGGAAAGTTGCACCCTGCTGTGCTTCCCATTCCTGATCTGAAGCTGTGGCAATAGCCGGTGTAGCATCAACCACATCAGTCATTTTTTCAACACCTGCTGAAATTACAACGTCATGAAATCCGGATGCAACTGCCATAATCCCCTGCCTTAATGCCAGTCCTCCTGATGCACATGCAGCTTCAACTCTTGTGGTTGGAACCGGATTAAGACCTACATGGTCAGAAATAAGTGCGGCAATGTGTTCCTGTTCTACGAATAGTCCTGAAGACATATTTCCAACAAACATTGCTTCAATGTCATCACCATCAATGCCTGCATCCACCAAAGCTTTTACACCTGCTTCAGCAATTAAATCTCTAAAAGATGAATCCCATAATTCACC
>CACYBU010000040.1 GCA_902772665.1 uncultured Methanobrevibacter sp.
GTATACTGATTTTACTGAAACTTACTCACGAATAGTATATGAAATGCATAAAATACTGTTAGAAGAAACAATGCTTTTTTTAGATTGCAGTGAGCATCAAGCAAGATTATTTATTGACAAGTATGTTGATTTTAATAGGGTGCATTTGTCAGAAAAAGATGGTCGAAAGTATATGCAGGTTGACCCAGTATTCATGAAAAAATATTAAAAAAAATAGTTGAAAAAGTGTTACTTAAGTAACACTTCCTCACCACAATTCGGACAAAACTTAACATCACTACCGAGTTCCTGTCCACAATTACGGCAAAACTTACCATGAGATAATAACTCCGGTTCAGCAATAACTTCCTGTTGATTTGCAGGAATTGCTTTATTCCGTATACTATTATTCAATGCTTTCCTAAAAAAGTAGAATAATATAATGAATAATACCACGCCAATAATATTCAGCAATCCCACTAATATGGAACCAACAAAAATAAAAAAGAGAATATACAATAAAATTTTACCATCTGAACGGGTGCTGTCTCCACCGCCAAATGTTCCGCTTGGTTTAGCTATTCTCATTTTATTATGGCATTGTGGACAGATATAAACTCCCGGTTCTTCCTCACTGGAAAAACCGCAATCATCACAGATATAAGTACGATATGACAATTTACACCTCTATTGGTTCAAGGTTATTCAGCTTATTGAATTCTTTTAACATTGAATGGTATGTTTCCATTTCAGAAAGGTCTTCAGGATTGGAAGGGTCACTAATCCATTGACTTTTTGAAACTGAAACTACTGTTTGTTCACCGTTAATATCTACTACTTCCTGGACACCGGATTCCTTAAGTAATGAATCAATGTAAACGTAGATATTATCATCTAATTTAGATACTCCAAATCCTTCATCAGTATTGTTTTCAAATAAACCATCATTTTCACTTAGTTTACCAACATACATGTAAACGTCTTTATCAGTGGCATATTTGCCGACACCTGTGGAAAGGTCATCTATTCCTGTTGGTGCTTTTAGGTTGTAGTCTGTAGCGGCTGCGGAACCCATAAGTAAGAATAGGATGCTGATTCCGAGTATTATTTTCCATGCTTTCATATTTTTTTCACCTACTTTTTTTATGATCATAATCAAAGATAGTGTACTTTGATATTAGTATGTGTGTATTTGGTAATTTATACAGTTATCTATTTTTTGGCTTGTTTTTTGGATGTTTGGCCCATGTGTTTTTGCAAAAATCAATAGACAAATAACTAATAAATAATGAATATAATATTATATTGTTCAATAAAAAGAAAGGAAAAGGTTTAAATAGTTCAATGACCAATGTATAATTAACCATCAAAAAAAGTACTCAAATATGAAAACCGATTTTTTCATGATCCACCCACCAGGATGGTAAAAGTTACAATGTGAAAACATTGAAAACAATATTATAAATATTGAAAAAAATAGATAATATTATACGTAATATTTGGTGGAAGAGATTATTCAAACGGTGGTCGCAACACCTCACAATCTCATTCCACACATGTTACTAAAAAAACAGTCTCCCTGAGAGGATAGAATGATAAATAGTAACAATAATATTTATGGTACTAAATGCTATTTAAAGTTAATTACTGATAGTTGCAGACAAAATGCAAGGTTATACACTTGTAGCTAATGCTATCAACAATTTATATCTGTTTAAAGAGCAAAAAAATAATAAAAATAACCTTAAATATTATTACTCATTTTTATCAACATACTCTTCAATAAAATCGGTTAAGATTTTGGTTACGGTAGTATCGTTTTTTGCAGCAATAACATTAAGTTTTGTTCTTAATGATTTATCGATTAAAAATGATATTTTCACCTGTTCCATAGTATAATCAACTCCATTCTGTTTTTTAGTAATTTTATAATATTATTTATGTAAATTTGAGTATTTATAGTTATCCTTAAAATAGTTTAAACGGATAAGAGGAAAAACTGATAAACAGATAACTTTATATACTCCAAAAATAAATATAGTAACATCGAAATAAATTCGATGATGTCGCAAGTCATCGAAATTATATTTCAGATAAACCCTGAGAGGTATAAGAGAATGATAGACATAAGAGACCAAAGGTTATTCATCGACAATGTACTCATTGGCGGTGAAAAAAGAATAATGGAACTTCTTAGCAAAGCTAAGAAATACGACCAGATAAAAGCTAATTTTGAAAAAGGCGGTGATGCATAAATGGCAGCACCAACCAAACTATTTTTAAAATTCAAAAACGACAGCAAGTTTCATGTAGTCGACCAACACGATCAAACCATCGGTGCAGCATACGAAATACCAGATGCAATCAAAGCTGCAAGAAAAGTAAGCAACGCACCAATCGACATTGAAGATTCATACGCAGGA
>CACYBU010000041.1 GCA_902772665.1 uncultured Methanobrevibacter sp.
ACACGGAAAATTAAAAGTCCGTTGTGCTGATGGAAATATAAGAATGACCAGAATCCCAGGAAAAATGAAAAAACGTATTTGGATACGCGAAGGAGATGTGATTTTAGTAAAACCATGGGATTTCCAATCTGACGAAAAGGCAGATGTAATCTGGAGATACACAAAAACCGAGTCCAACTGGCTCGAAAGAAAAGGCTACCTGAAAATGTAGTCTAACTTCACTTATTTTTTTGATTTTAATGGATCCGAAAGTAGCTAAAGCAGATGCGAAACATGCAAAAATTCATTCCGAAAAAAGAAGAAAGGACAATTCCGAGAGAAAAACGGGCAATGAAATTTTTGACAAAATAACCCTAGAAACCCTATACAAATTAGCCAACCACGGATACATTGACATTTTAAATGGTGCAATAAGTACCGGCAAGGAAGCCAATGTACTTACAGGCATCACAGATGATGAAAAATTCGTTGCAGTTAAAATATACCGAATTGCAACATCTGATTTTAAAAAAATGGATTACTATCTAAAAGGCGATCCCCGATTCAACGTTAAAACAAAAAACAAAAGAAAAATCATATATTCATGGGTTACAAAAGAATTTAAAAACCTGACAAGATTATACGATGCAGGAGTAACCGTTCCAAAACCGATAACCAGTTCGAATAATGTGCTTTTAATTGAATTCATAGGAGACTGTGATGGAAATCCCTCACAACCCGTTAGAAACCAACCTCCTCAAAATCCAGACGAATTCTGGAACTTGTTGTTGGTTGAACTAAAAAAATTCGTAAATGATGCGAGACTGGTTCACGGAGACCTGTCCAATTACAATATTTTAAATCTAGATGAAAAACCCGTAATAATTGATGTTTCACAGTCAGTTGTACTGGACAATCCGATTTCAAAAGAATTACTTGAAAGAGACATAAATACAATAGTCCGCGAATATACAAAACTAGGGGTTAAAACCAGTTTTAACGAAGTCTGGGAATATGTTTCACCAGTGTTTTAAGTCCCCTGCGCTTCTGAATCCTTATTTGTAAAACATTACAAAGATTCGCCTGCAAAAATTAGGTTTATTAAAAAAATTAAGGTTATTAGTCATGTTGATTTTATTTTCAAACACAGTGTTTGCAATAATTTCATCATAATTATCCCGAACATATGCATGGAGATTATATTATTTATGAGGTCATGTTAGGAATGAAATTTTTTTCATTAAAAATCCTTCAAATTTATTTTAATCTGAAACTAATGAATATTTTTAAGAAAATTATAATAAATAATAATTATTACAAAAAATCTGAAATTATAAAAAATTTATATACTATATAAGGTCATAATTTAATATATAAAACAAAACAACAAGCCTACAGTTATTATTTAGTATTGCTGAAATATTTAAACATTACTGTGACAATAAAGGAAATATTATAATTGATGATAATTGTGATTCTAAGTTAATACAAGATTTAAATAACATGAAACTTTTCCAAACAAGTTTAAATTAGTTAAATATGATTTAACATGTCCTTATTGTGGATCAAATTACATGTGCATGATATAGATAATTTATGCTGAATAATTCTATTTCAATGATTAAAACTCTCTATAAATACCGTGCTGATGAATGTGGTTATTATATTCATCCATCATTGATGAATAAGTCCTAATTGTATATTATACTAAGTTTATGATGGAAATTAGTCTAGAATTAAGTTTAATTGAAAATATTTCTGATTAAAAGCAATATGAGATTATTAAATTATTTACAGGAGCAGATATAACAAGAAATAGATTGTAAGAATATGCAAAAAATAATGGCTGAAGAAAAAAATATTAAATAAAAAAAAACAATGCAAAAATTAATAAAATTAAAGAATTAAGGAATAGGAAAAATAGGAAATATTAAAAAAGAAGACAAAAAAGCAAATAAATTAGTTGACATTAAAATCATGATTAAAAGACTAGATCACTATTAATGCATACAAAATACAAATATACTCCAACTACAAACAATGGAATCGAATTAGTTTATAGACACTCACGGATGGTCGGCAAAAACGAAAATATAAAACTTCCGAAGGTATTAAAAGAGAAATGGAGCTTAAAAGAATAAGATGGAACAAAAGATCTGTACTTAGATGAGTCTAAAAATTATCAAATCCCATACAGAAATAACACTGCCGACATTTTCCAACCCCCATTATTCCTACTCCCAACATAATCCTAAACATTAACAAAAGGCACAAATATGAATTTTAAAGAATTTGAAGAATTGATAAACGGCGAAGCAAAAGAGATTTCAATAAATGAAGACATCATTTTAGATGACAATGAAGTTTATAAAAAAGGAATTGAAATTAACCGGAAAGGTTTAGTCATTAATGGAAACGGACATGCCATTGATGCAAAAAATCGTGGAAAAGCATTCAATATTCAAGCAGATAACGTGACACTTAAAAATATCACTTTTAAAAAATGCACTTCCCACGAAAACAATGGTGGCGGAGCTGTAGAAAACTGGGGAAAACACCTGTCCATAAAACACTGTTATTTTAGTAATAATCAGGCAAACAATAACACAGGAGGCGGAGCGATTTACAGTTTCAAGGATATTGAGTTAACGGATTGTATCTTTGAAAACAACACTTCAATTGAATCCAATGGAGGTGCAGTATTTTTGGACTCTCTTGGGGATTATCATACCAGAGCCACTTTAAGGAACTGTGAATTTAAAAATAATTATGCTGACGGCCAATTTAAAGATTTCGGAAGTAACGCAGGTGCAATATATAATAAAAAAACATATTTATCCCTATTTAACTGTAATTTTGAAGATAATGGAGTGGTCAGTGCTTACATGTCCAACAGTGAATCAATTCTTAATGAAGATGGTTTGATAATCATAGACAATTGCTTTTTTAAAACCAGAAAGTCCTATTCAATATTTAACCGTGGATTATTAATACTCAACAATTCCCGTTTTTATCATGATTTTAAAAGCGGATTTGAAATTCAAGGCTCAATTTTTAATCGTGGGTCTGTGGGTCTGTTGTATGATGAAAACAGCCAGTATAATGTGGAATTAAATGGTGAGATATTGAACAGTTCAAATATTAACGATTTAATAAATGAATATAAAACCGTGTACAATCCAGATACCTGCGAAAAAACAACAACCTATAAAAAAAATTCTATTAAACCTGTTAATCTGGATGACTATGGAGATTGCGAGTGTTTAAAAAGTTTAAGTGAAAATAAGATGGATATAATCAGTTCTGAAGATTATGAAGACTAGATGAAATCGATTCCAATCAAAACATTATTCAATTTTGTTTAAATCATTTACTATTTCTACCAAAAAATTTTAAAAGAAGTTGAATAATTAAACTTCTTTGTTTAAAATCTCTGAAATTTCATCTAAAGTCAAATTCTTATTCTCATGATATGTTTTTTTAAATTCATAGTAATAATAATCATCAGACAAATATTTGTGGAAATATCTTAACACTGGATTTTTTATGAATTCCTCACCTTTTTTGGTTAAAACAAAATGTTCCTCTAAAAAATAGTCAAAATCGTCATCATTGAATATTTGTTCGATTAAATAATCCCTGTCATCGCCGTCAAATGGTATGCCATGAATATATAATTCGGATTTTAAATCTGAGATAGTATATTTATTTTCTAAATCATCCCTATATCTTTCAACCGTTAAATTTTCAATATAATCATTATTTATTGCATAAACCATGCCGCTTCCTTCACGAATCTTATTGTAGGAATCGACACCGGCGCCAAAACAATAATTTTCAGGTTTTCCAAGATTTTGTATAAGATTAAAACAAACATACTCACATTGAGCATCATAAACCTCATCCAAATCATAACCTCTTTGATGAGCCCATTGGATTAATTGATTATACATATTAGTCCCCTCAACTATGAAATCCCCTCCGGCGTTTATTATTGCAAAATCCTGCGAATATTCAATAACAGTATTTTTAACCGATTTAAAAGTATTTTCACACTTTAAATCATGCCCACATACATTGCAGGTCTTAAGGTAGAATGCGACGCGATTTTCACAATGAGGACATTTTACATCAAGACCATCAAACGACTCACAGACATCATCACCCATCAAATATTTTACACGTGCTTTAATTCCTTTATTCCTAATTTCACGACTATTTAATGAATTAATAACCTCTTCACGTATTCTAAAACCGTCGACTGTTGTTAAATCATTATCCTCCAATAACCTTACAAATTCCGGATTTAACTGATTTTCATTTCCAATTAAGTTTTTAACTGACAAATCACTTCTTACTTTTGAATACACATCATTTTTCAACTTTCCAATTAAATGTTTATTTAAATAAACAGTATTTGCCAAATTTTTTAAATATTGTGGCCTTATTTTATCAACACCATTATTTCCATCTATCAATCTCGGTTTTGAAACATGCACAGAAACTTAAGACTTTTTAATACTTTTTGTAGTTTTTTTAATACATATTATAACAATGTTATATTTGTGTTGGAGGAG
>CACYBU010000042.1 GCA_902772665.1 uncultured Methanobrevibacter sp.
ACTTAAAGAAGGAGGAAACATTTACACTAGATTAACAAACCCTACTACCGAAGCATTTGAAAAAAGAATGGCTGCCATTGAAGGAGGAACCGCAGCATATGCAACAGCATCCGGAATGTCAGCAATATTTTATGCAATCATTAATCTCACACAGGTAGGGGATAATATCGTTTCAGCAGACAATCTCTATGGCGGAACATATGAATTGTTTGAAAATACATTGGAGGAATTGGGAAGGACAGTTACTTTTGTCGACTCACAGTCACCGGAACTCTTCGAAGAGGCTATTGATGATAAGACAAAAGCGATTTATGTTGAATCAATTGGTAATCCTAAACTTGACATCCCCGATTTTGACAGATTGGCGGAAATAGCACATTCACACGGCATTCCATTAATCGCTGACAATACAGTTGGAATAGGTTCTGTAAGACCATTTGACCATGGAGCAGATATTATCGCATCATCTGCAACCAAATACATTGGAGGCCATGGAACAACACTGGGAGGAATCATTATTGAAAAGGGAGACTTTGACTGGATGAACGGCAAGTTCCCGACATTGTGTGAGCCTGATGCAACATACAACGGTTTGATATTTGCTGAAACATTTAAGGGAGCTGCTTTTACAACAAGAATCCGGGCTGTTGTTGGAAGAGACACTGGTGCAGTTCCATCACCATTCGGATCATTTCTCCTGATGCAGGGTTTGGAAACTCTTGGACTGAGGATTGAAAGACATGCCTCAAATGCAATGGCAGTTGCAAAACATCTTGAGAATCATCCTAAAGTCGCCTGGGTAACATATTCAGGTCTTGAATCATCACCTAACCATGAAGTTGCCAAAAAATATGCAGAAAAAGGTTATGGTGGAATAGTATCATTCGGCCTTAAGTCAGGCTATGACGGAGCCTTGAAATTCATTGAAAACGTTGAGATGATTTCATTTTTAGCAAATATCGGTGATGCAAAATCATTAGTGACTCACCCTGCATCAACTACACATTCACAGTTATCTGAAGAGCAGCAGTTATCCACTGGTGTGACTCCTGATTTGATTAGGTTTTCAGTTGGTATTGAGGATATTGAGGATATTTTGGATGACATTGATCAGGCATTGGATAAAATTTAATGGTGCAAGGCAAAAGATTTACACAATTTATATATCAAATTATACAATTATATAATAGTAAACCATGGGAGGTGTTAATCATGGTATTTGATGACTCAGAAGTGGATTTTAACTGTATAAAAGCAAATTCTAGCGAAAAATCCGTGACTAACACTCATGCCTTCTTTTTTAGATAAAATAATATTGTACTTAATTTTTTTTTTAGCTTTCTGCTGTCACACTGACATGAAAAACGGAGCAGTATCATGACAAAGCAAAAATAAATTTAATGGAGATGAGAGGATATGACCTCTCAAATGTAAATAAAAAATTTTTTTAATTATATTAGTTTTTTTTTTATATTTATTCGCATCTTTACATGTAATATTTGAAATAATATTGGATTATGAACATAGACTGTATTTAAATACAATTAAAACATAAATATTATGGGGCATTTACATCATAAAAACCATAATAATTTATATCTAATTGCATATGCCTCATTGATCATGTTTCATGCGACTCTAGTGGTATAATCATCTATTTCAATCATTTCCGATAATTAATATAAATATCATCAGATTTAAACATTTGTTGGGCTATGTCAAAATATATGTGATGGTTGTGGTAAGCAAAAGCTTATAATTTACATAGTCTTAAACTACAATAAACTTTGTTTCTATAATTATTGTCCTATTTTGGAGTTGTAAGATTTTATAATCTTATAGGGTAATGTATAAATTTGGTCTATATTGAAGTGTTTTGTTTCCTAAAATTTAGGAAAACTAATTTTAGAATATGAACTTTATGTGATACAATAAGGTTATTTGTATTATAAATAATATTAAATTTAAATATTATTATATAAATTAAATAGTGAGTTTTTAATATGGGATTATTTGATTTTTCGAAAAAGGATAAAAAACCAAAATCCATCACTGGATTGAACACCGGCAATTATTGGATTGATAATGTGAATAATCTTCCTATAGAGGGCATTGCCGATAATCGTGATGAGGCTTCCCTTAAAAGCATTCTTAAAAATGATTCAAATATTCATCGCCGTACATTAGCATTGGCAATTCTATGGAACATAATCAATAAGGAACACGACCAGTTCAGAGATTATTTCGTTGAACTTGTATTTGAACTTGATTTGACTATGAGTGATGTGGAAAAGATTATAGAAGACTATAGTGATTTCCAAAAAGCATTACATGTAATTCAGGAAGTATTGGAATAATCAAATTCAATACTTCAAATATTATTTTTTAACAGTCTTTCAGGGTGATGGTCATGAAGGCACAAATCCTAAAACAGCTTGAGAAAATAGAAAAGGAAAACGATATAACCATTTTATATGCCTGTGAATCCGGTTCAAGGGCATGGGGACTTAACAACAGCAAAAGCGATTATGACATACGATTCATCTTCAAGAGAAATAATCTTAAGGATTATCTGACATTATCCGATAGGGATGATGTAGTTGAGGTAATGTGCGGAAATCTTGATATTGTGGGATGGGATGTAAAAAAAGCACTGTTTTTACACTACAACAGCAACCCCAATCTTCGCGAATGGTTAAAAAGTCCCGTAATATATGTTGATTTCAGGCAAGATATTTTTAAAGACCTGCCGGATTTTAACAATGCCACCCTTAAATATCACTACCTAAACATTGCAAACAACAACTGGAGACGGTTATCAGGCATGAAATCTGAACTGTCAAAGAAAACTGTAAAAATGTACCTGCACATTATCCGGTGCATATTGGCCTGGATGACAGTCAACGACAAAAACAGTCCTGCAGTAAATATATATGATCTCTTAAAGCAGGTAAACGGACTGAACAGTGAAATTATCAGAAATATAGAAGGGCTAATTGAATATTACAAAAACGGTTGCAGGGGAGATTTCAGTCTGGAAACTACTGATTCATGGATAGATGACTGTTTGAAAACGATGAGAAGGGATTTTCCTAAAAATGGGAAGAAGCCTGATTTAAAGATTTATGACGAAAGATTTTTCAGGATAGTGTTGGGGGAAAATTGAAAATCTTTTTTAACTTTCAGCACTAAAAATATACTTATATGGTGATATGATGGAATTTGATGAAAGACGTATTGATTTGGTTAAAACTTCTATTAAGAATGTAAATTCCGGTCAGAAAATCATTTCAAAATCATTGGACTATAAGATTCATGTTCACTGGCCAAAGGAAGATGAATATCTGGGAAACGAATCCATTTTGGATCATATGACATGTGATGATGCTAACTGGTCTTATGAAAATGATGGAATGATGGTTGTTGAGCGTGAAATACCAAAAGAGAATTATGAACTTGAAGACTTGGAAAATTTAGAGGACAATATAAAAACAGAAAAAGTCAAGGTAGTTAAACTTAAAGTTCACACAAGAAAAGATGAAGGTCCCTTAATTGACCTGGCCAGAAATAACCCTGAACCTCATGTCAGAATAGCTGCAATCAACAAAATTGAAAACAGTAGTGTTTTATGTACCATACTTGCTGATGAATCTGAAGAAAAAAGCGTAAAGCAGGCATGTCTTGACAGGTTAAGTGAACTCTACATTGAATGAGAATGACATGGTATCATGGGGTTCATTTTTGGAAGTGATGATAATGGAATTTAGTGGAACAATTGATTATGGTATTCATTTGGGTATCTCAAAGGGTTTCATTGCCAAGGCGGAGGGAAATGGAACCATAGTAATTCCTAATAAACTAGATAACAAGAACTTTGTAAGTTCGGCCGTATACATTAACGATAAAGGTAAGAAATTCATTGGTGATAAAGCTAAAAATAAAATAGCTACTGATCCTAAAAACGGTTTTACAGAATTCAAATTAAACATGGGTTCTGAACATGTATATGAATTTGAAGCAACCGGAATAAAAATGACCCCAGTGGAATTATCTGCTGAAATTCTTCAAAACTTAAGACAAACAGTTAAAGAAAAATATCAAAAGGATTTGAGGGCTGCAGTAATTACAGTACCTTCTGATTTCAATGCCCCTCAAACAAAAGCCACAACCGAAGCGGCAAAACTGGCGGGTTTTGAGCAGGTGGTTCTGCTGCAGGAACCTGTCGCAGCGGCGATGGCCTACGGATTTGACGCTTCAGATGAAAATGAAACATTGTTAATATATGATTTTGGAGAATCTTCATTCGACGTTTCCGTTGTGAAAAAATACGGTGACGACATAATGAACATCAACAGCGTTACCGATGGATATCTTGGAGGCAAACTCATAGACTGGGATATCGTTGATAAAATATTCGTTCCGGCTGTGATTGAAGATATTGAAGGTATGAATGATTTTAACCGTGCAAATGTAATATACATTAAAGAGTTCGCCAGATTGAAGAGAGCAGCAGAAAAGGCAAAAATCGAACTGTCAAATGAAAATTTAACTGAAATAGAAATAGAAAACTTCACAATAACATCGGACGGAGAACTGCATGATTTTGAATATGACATGAATAGGGAAGAATTGGATGAAGTCATGAAACCCTATGTTGAGCGTACCATTACTCATGCTAGAAATGCTTTAGGTGATGTTGGCTTAAATTCAGGTGATGTTACCGGAATCATTCTCGCCGGAGCCTCAACATTAAGCCCATACATCCATGAAAGACTAAAAGAGGAATTCAATATTGCTCCCTATTATTCAGTTGATCCTCAAACGGTTATTGTAAGGGGAGCGGCAGTTTTTGCGAGCCAAAAAAACTGTTCCTTTTGATGAAAACATTCAAAACCAGGAGTAGGGTAAACAGTTTTTCATGAAGTATTTTCTACTTCATGATTAAACCGTAATGACCTTTGACAGGTTTCGTGGCTTGTCCGGATTATGTCCCATTGCCAGTGTCACGTAATATGAAATTAACTGCAGAGGTACTATATAAACCAGCGGAGCTAGTATATCATCAACTTCGGGGTTTATTTCAAAAAAGATTTCCGAATTTTTTCGTATTTTCTCATCACCTTCTGCACCAACACTTAGGACAACGGCTCCTCGCGCTTCCACCTCCATTAAATTGGTCATAGTTTTTTCATAATCCTCTCCTGGAGGTATTATTATAAAAACAGGTACAGTTTCATCAATCAATGCCAGAGGACCGTGTTTCAACTCGCCTGCAGCATATCCTTCGGCATGAATGTATGTGATTTCTTTCAGTTTGAGAGCCCCCTCCAGTGCAGTGGGATATGAAAAACCCCTTCCCAGATAAAACGCATGCCCGCTGAAGTCATAATTTTCACATAATTTTCTTATATCCTCTTTTTTTCTGGTTATCTCATCAATGTATGTCGGAACTTTGTATAATTTATCAATCACCTCATCGTTTTCAGCCAATAATCCCGCAAACAAATATATTGCGGCAAGCTGTGCAACATATGTTTTTGTTGCAGCCACTCCGATTTCAGGACCTGCCTGAGTTTGAATAACATACTCCGCTTCCTCACTCATTGCCGAACCTGCAACATTCACTATTGCCAATGTTTTTGATGTTTTCCTGGCCTCTTTTAAAGCCATTCGTGAATCATATGTTTCACCTGACTGCGAGATGAAAATCACCAGTGTATCTTCATCCCAGGTTTTTTTCGTGTATTTGAATTCAGATGCAATTACAACGTCACAGGCAATTCCTACCAGAGATTCAATTAGGTATTTTCCGATTATTGACGCATGATATGATGTTCCGCATGCTACAAAGCAGATTCTTTTAACATCTCCAATTTCCGTGACGATTTTTCTGATTTTTGCTTTTTGCATCAGAGTGTTTTTAACGGCACATGATTGTTCCACAATCTCTTTTATCATGAAATGTTTATAACCTTCCTTTTTAGCCATTTCAGGTGTCCAGTCAATATATTTTGACTTCCATTCTATTTCTTCACCATTTTCATCAAGAATTCTGATGCCCTTCCGGGTAAGTATTGCGGTTTCACCATCCTTAGGCCTTATAATATTTCGGGCATATTCAAGCACTGCAGGAGTGTCTGAGGCAACGAAATATCCTTTATCACCATAGGCAATGATTAACGGTGAATCCTTTCTCACTGCCACCAGTTTGTCGGGTTCGGCTTTTGATATTGCAGCAATTGCATAGGATCCTTGGATTTTAGTTGTGCATTTTCCAAGAGCCTCCTCTAAATTCAATCCTTCATCCATGAACTTTTTAATCAGATGAGGTATGACTTCAGTATCTGTTGATGACTTGAACGTATGGCCTTCTTTTATCAGTTCTGCCTTCAGTTCACTGTAATTTTCCAGGGTTCCGTTGTGGGCAACGGCCACGATTCCGGTGTCATCCAGATGAGGATGAGCATTTTCATCGGTTGGTTTTCCTGCCGACGCCCATCTGGTATGGGCAATTCCTAAACTTCCCTCCATGTCTCTAAGATTTAATTTCGCATCAACGCTTTCGATACATCCTCTAGCTTTTTTAACTTCTATTTCCCCGTTAAAGGTGGCCATTCCTATGGAATCATATCCTCTGTATTCAAGCATGGATATGCAGTTAAAAAGAACTGGCGCCGCTTTCATGTTTTCTTTCAATATGCATCCAACTATTCCACACATTATTCAATCACCTCTGTTTTTTAATTTTCATATTTATCTGTTGTTTTTAATGTGTATAAATTGAACAAATGTTTTGCTTTATCCATAAAGCTTTAATTTTAACCTAAAGTTTTTGCTTTAGTTAATTTAATAAGGTTTAATGATATAATTTCTAATATGCATGAAATGATTTTGGAAAAACTCAGAAAAATTGAAAAAAGGCAAAATATTACAATCCTGCTTGCTGTTGAAACCGGCTCAAGAGCATGGGGATATGCTAACAACAATTCGGATTATGACATATGTTTTATCTATAAACAGAATGACATTTCCAAATATCTTGTATTGGATAAATATAAGGATGTTTTCAGTGAAAATGATGGAAGGTTTGATTTTACAGGATGGGACATTAAAAAGGCATTGTATCTCCACTTCAAAAGCAATCCCAATATAAGGGAATGGATTATTTCTCCGGTAAAATACATTCCCGACGAGACTGGAATTTTTAAGGATTTACCTGATTTCAATCCCAAAATACTAAAACCTCATTATTTTGGACTTGCCAGTAAAACAGACAAAAAATACATTGAAGGCAGTGATTTAAGTGATGTTAAAATCATTAAAAAAACACTGTATGTAATCAGATGCACACTTGCCTGGCAGTTAATCGACAGAGGAATGATTCCTTCGGTTGATTTTGATGAGTTAGTTGAGTTAAGCGAACTGGACAGCGAGTTAAAGGAAGCAATTTTAAATTTCAAAGCATCATATTCTCATCTGGCATTTGACCATATTTCGAAGGATGATTTGAATTTAATTCATAAATGGATAGTAGGTTCATTAGACAAATTCTCAATTGATAAGATCAAATCTTCAAAACGCAACATAGATGACTATAACCGTAGATTCCAGCAAATAATAGGTTTAATCTAATTCTTTTAGAGATTCACAGTTATTTAAAGGGGGCAATGAAATGTGTTTCGGCGAAATAAAAGTCACAGTAGGTGAAAGTTTCAGATATCTAGATTATTTAATCCGAAGTGGCAATAAAAACATTGTACTTGACACCAACATAGTTTTAAAGCCTGGAGAAGAATTGAAATATAAAAACGGCATTGATGTGGATGTTGAAGATATTGTAATTGACGGAAAAAATCACATCATCGACGCATGTAACAAAACCCGGATTTTCAACATTACTGCAAAAAACGTTACCATAAAAAACTTCCTCTTAAGGGAAGGATTTTCACAGGACGGCGGTGCAATTCAAATCAGTAATGCTAATGTTTTGATTGAAAATGTAATGTTTTTAAGATGCAATGCAAAAAATAACGGTGCAGGAATTTATATTCACAAAGGAAAGTTAAAAATGAGGGAATGTTCTTTTCTAAAAAACAAATCAAGACGTGGTGCTGCTCTTTACAGTGATGACAGTCTTGTTTCAATTGATAAATCCCGCTTCAGATTCAATATCGGATTTACAAATGGAGGTGCCATAAGAAAAAATGCGGGGGATATGAAAATAAGTAACTGCCTTTTTTCACACAATAAATCCAGGTATGCAGGTGCTGTATTTAGCTACATGGGAAAAATGCAGTTGGAAAAATCAGATTTTCACAACAACCTTGTCGTATTTGATGGTGGTGCAATAAGAAGCTACCGTGGAGATTCAGACATTTCCGGATGTAAGTTTCTATCTAACAGGGCATTTCTCGGAGGTGCATTATCCATAATCTCCGGAAAAAATCGGGTTGAGTCATCTGAGTTTAGAAACAATGTTGCCACTAATTCAGGTGGTGCAATAGGATGTGATTCATATCTTGAAATCATAGACTGTGACTTGTCATATAACAGAGTGCTTGGACTTGGAAGAGGTGGTGCGATATATAATATTGACAGAATCCAAATTGTGGATTCCATATTATCCCATAACACGGCATGTTTTGGCGGAGCTATCTATAACTCCAGCTTAAGCAGACCCAGTTTTAAAATCAAGGATTGTGAATTGTCATTCAACACGGCTCATGATATCGCAGGAGCAATTTTCGGTTCAATCGGCAGGGCACCTGAAATTGAAAACTGCATATTCAATGCTAATTTCTCAAAAGATGATTTTTAATTAAATAATGTAATTGCGGTCATTTCAAAAAAGTGGGTGTAAGAGTGATTAGACTCTTATAAATCTTTGAATTGTCTTGATTCCATTTGTGTCAATTCGTCTTTGTGTTCTATTGCATGTCTTTTTGTAGCTAGTATTTGCATTACTGTGAACACTAGTGCTGTGCCTACAAATGTTAGGTGAAGCATTATTCTCCAGAATTCGGTGGTTGGATCAAGTGATGCAACATTTAAAAAGTCCTGCAGTAACTGGATAAGGGAGATTGCCACAACGGAACCTATTATTTTAAGTTTAAGTCCTGAAAAATCCAGATTGTTCATCCAGGAAAAATCATCCTCGAGTCTATCAAAGGCATCGATTTTGGATATGAAATTTTCATAACCAGACAATGCAACAATCAAAACCAGATTTGCAATCAGTGTTAAATCCAGAAGTTCCAATATTCTCATAATCCATTCATTATATGGAAGTGTCTGCATTACCAGAACAAATTCATATACTTCGCCTACGAATCTGAATAATATCAGTATAAGAACAATGATTAAAAGAACGTATATGGGAGCCAGAATCCATCGACTCAGAATTAGTATCCGTTCAATTATTTCTTCCAGTTTATGTTTTATATCATGTAGTGAAATATTAATCACCTCTGCTAGACATATCTTTAAAAGTTGTCGTTAAAATAATTTTTCAATGAAAGCATTATAGTCATCTGATTTAAATAGGATTGCGATTATATAATTTAATCATGAACTGTATTTTTTCATACTATCACTTTCAGGGAGGAAAATATTTTGAAAATAATGTTTGTCTGCACTGGAAACACGTGTAGAAGTGCAATGGCCGAAGTAATATTTAAACAAATGGTGACCGGAGATATTGAAGTTTTTTCTTCTGGAATCATGGCTGAAAACGAAATGATTCCATCAAAAAACACTCTTGAAGTATGCAGGGCTCATGGAATTGACATTTCAAATCACAGGGCAACCTACTTCAAGGATTCCGACATTGCCGACATGGATATGGTTCTGACATTTGAGGAGTATCACAAACGTAAAATTGAAATATACTATCCGAACCTGGAAATCTTCACAGTCAAGGAATTCATAGGTGAATATCCAATTGATATCTCTGATCCTGTTGGAGGAAATTACAATGTCTATGAGTCCTGCTTTTGTGAAATCTGCAGGGTATTGGAAAAGGTAAAGTTAAAAATCTGCAAGAAGTGGTGAAAAAATGGGATTAGCTGATATGTTTAAAAATAACTATTCAAAGAGGCCTTTGAAAAAGGGGATTTTGAGAAATTATATGTTATAGTTTTAAAATGGATTGAAAAATCACCGGATGATACCAATCTCACACATGCAATGGTTATACTGGGATGCGCATCACAGAATGTTGAATTTAGCAAAACATTTTGAAATGTATTTAGGAGCATCAGATAAAACACCAGCTGACCCATCATTATCCGATTGGTTTAACTCAAAAGCCATTGAAATGATGGAAAAACGCACCAATGAATACATATGTTTCAGTGAAATGTTCAACAACAGATACAAATCAAAAACTGTTCCAAACGATTATGCGGAAAAATTCCTGAATATTTAAAAAGCATCATTGACTGCGATGAAGACAGTGTTTATGAAATGACATCATTTTTAAAAAAATGGGATGAAGAATCCTCCTCCTCTGATGATGCCAATAGGCATTGTGCATATGTGATTTTGAATGCAGTCAAATTTTTAAAAGACGAAATTGATGAACATGTAAAAAATGCAAATGATTGCAGTCCGGGTTGATAAGAACTCATACACCAAACTGCTGGCCGTAATGTATAAGACAATAAGACAGAGGAGGTTGTAAAATGTTATATGATTGTGGAACCGGATATTATGATGGGGAACTTGATAATTTCACAGATATGATTTCCTGCATCAGCGATTTTCCATTCACATGATAAAGGCAATTACTAACTATTTTAAAACAGGCAGAGAACAGTACGCTAAATTCAACGTAGAATGGTTCTATACATTCAAATTTTCTTCAAACGTTGCAGTTGGTGAAAAAGTAATTTATGATGTCACAGTTGAATTTTCAAATGACTTTGTAAATGAAATTGAGGAAAATATCGAATCAGGGGCTAATTTTCTTCGGGCTATAAAAACGATGAGGACTTCACGGAAATGGTTGACGCAATAGTAAAGCTCAAAACATCTGCTTGATGAAAACATTATAAACAAAGGGATTCAAATAATCTCCTGAAAGCTTTTCCTTTATGCCGTTTATATTGTTTAAATTAAAAATATTTATATTTGAGGAGGGGATAACATGTTTGAATTAAAAGGAAAATACGCAACAGCCAAAATCTTTTCAGATGAAGTCGATGAAAATAGTATTTCACAGGTAATCCGGTTCCTCAACCAGCCGATAGCTGAAAACCAGAAAATCCGAATGATGCCTGATATCCATGCAGGCCAAGGATGCACCATCGGAACAACAATGACAATAACCGATAAAGTTGTTCCAAATCTCGTTGGATCAGATATTGGCTGCGGAATGGAAGTGGCATACCTTGATGCTGATGAAATTGATTTTAAACGTTTTGATGATATTATTAACACTAAAGTGCCTCGTGGATATGATAAAAGGAAAACTCCTCATCATTTTATGAAGGACTTGGATTTAACCCGTCTTAAATGTTATTTCAAACTGGAAGCCGGAAGCGAAGGTAATTTTGATTTGGGAACTCTCGGAGGGGGAAATCACTTCATTGAAGTTAACCGAACTTCAAATAATAATCTGATATTAGTGGTTCACTCTGGAAGTAGAAGAATTGGAGGTGACGTCTGTGAATATTATCAGAATCAGGCACTGAAGGAATTTAAAAGATTCCACAATATGGCAAGTGACAGAGATTTGATTTACTGTGAAGGAAAATTATTCGAAGAATATATTCATGACATGGAAATCATGCAGGATTTTGCGGTTTTAAATCGTAAAGCCATTATTGAGACAATCCTGACTGAATACGGAATGGATTGCACCAAAACGTTCACGACAGTCCACAATTACATAGACACTGACAAGATGATTTTAAGAAAAGGAGCAGTTTCAGCTGATAAAAATGAAACCCTGATTATTCCGATAAATATGCGTGACGGTTCAATAATCTGCAAGGGAAAAGGAAACCCTGACTGGAACTATTCCGCTCCCCACGGTGCCGGACGACTCTACAGCCGCAGTCGTGCCAAGGCAGAACTGTCTATGGATGAATTTGAAAAGACAATGGAAGGAATCTACACAACATCAGTTAAAAAGAGTACTATTGATGAATCTCCAATGGCATATAAATCAATAGATAGTATTTTAAATAATGTTAAAGATACAGTTAAAATAATAGATATTGTAAAGCCAGTTTACAATTTCAAAACCAAATAAAATTAAGGTGTTGGATTGAAATGTCTGAATTAAAATATATGGATTTGTCATTGGATGAAATTTTAAAAAATATTAACAGAAGTAAATCAGTTATTGCAAATCAGGAAGAGGAAATCATACAGTTTAGAGATATAATTTTAACAGCTTCCAATAAACGCACCTCAAACAAAAGAAGAACAACCATATTTCTGGCAGGGGCCGGAAGATCAGGATTTGTTGCAAAGGCCTTTGCCATGAGACTGATGCATCTGGGATTTTACGTTTATGTATTCAACGAGGCAATAGCTCCTCCGGTCAATGACGGAGACATTATTATCATTGTTTCAAAATCAGGCAAATCCAATTCCATTACTCAAATCGTTGAGGATTCAAAATTGGATGATGTCAAGTTCCTTGCAGTCTGCGGAAGCACAGACTCACAGCTAGCACAGACTGCTGATGCAAGAATAGTAATAGATTCCCTGCCTCAAAGTCTGGTTAACCTCGAAGACAGTGACATCAAAACTTTCATGGAATCCCTGCCAGGGGCTTTCGTTAACTTTGAAAATGATGATGAGCTTAGAGAAAAAATTGACAGTCTGCCAAAGAAATCCGCCGATTTAACAAACAGAAAATTACAGGAGTCAATCGATGAGCTGCCGTCACAGATATCCGGAATCAGCAATATCTACAGACCACTGGAACTGATACTTATGGGAACAGCTTTTGAGCTTTCGGCTTTGGTACTGCTTGATACACTTGTTGTTGAACTGATGCAGAAGTTAAATTTACGTGAAAAGGACCTCAAGGCATATCATGATGTTTTAAGCAGTTCAATTTAAAATTGGAGTTTTAATATGAGTGATTTAAATACAGTCAAGACAGTGATTTTGGACACGTCAGATTCCAGTTTGCTATCCACCAAACTGGCTGCAGTCAACAACAATGTCAGATTTTCAATTCTTGAAATTCTAAGGGATTTTCAGAAAGTAAACAATGGTGAAGACGGTTCATTTAAAAAGGAACCGTTGTACTCCCGTGAAATCAACACAATCCTTTTGAATAATTACAACATCAACATCACAACCCAGATGCTCGGTCAGCACCTAAAACAGCTCGGCGAAGCAGGACTTGTTGAAGAGGTTGTCGTTAAAAAGGAAGTTCCAAACCGTGTAGGACGCAGAAACGTCAAGGGATTTATCCTAAAGGAAGATGCATTTGAAGACCTTTTTCTGGATATAAGCTTTCTTTCAGATGAACTTCTCACATTCTTTGATTTATACAAAACCAATCAGAGATTCCATGACGGTGAGCACTGTGTTTTAACAGTCTTCAACGGTGAAGACAAGGGCAAAACATTCAAGGTTCACAAGGATGAAGTTGTTTTAATCGGAAGAAATGCCAATTTTAATGCAGGGGATCGGGCGTCATTTACAATACTTCTTGACAATAATTATTCCACAGTTTCAAGTGTTGCAAAACCTCATTTAAAACTGTTTTATAGAGATAACGGATGGTGCATTCTTGATGAAGGAAGTTCCAACGGAACCTATATTGCAGATAGAAAGGTTCCAACAGGTGTCGTTACCAGACTCAAACCGAATTCATTTTTAAAATTATCAAGAGGCAATGGCGGAGCGGTAATTTACTGTTCTTTTTAATTAGATTTTCTTAAATCTAATTTTTGGTGGTTTTAGTGGACTTTGATGTAATTAAAAAATTGGTTGAAGATTATTTCAACGGCCAGTATGAGGTTAACAAGTTTCTCGGAGAGGGGTCTTTTGCGGAGGTTTATCTTGTCAATCATCATTATCTTGATGATTTAAGGGCAATGAAGATTATCAAAGAACCACTGGGTTCTGCCTCCAATACTAAAAAGGTATTTCACGAAGTGATGCTTGCCACCCGTCTGCGCCATAAAAACATCATAAGCATCTATGATGCAGGTGTGATTTCCACTATCGGCACTGACGCTGACACCAGATTCCTTCTCCAGCAGTCTAACGGCTTGAACCATGATAATTGGGCTTATTTTATAATGGAATACGTTCAGGGAGGAGACCTTGAAAAATACCTGAAATCATTCATCAATTCCAATATCTCCATGCCAATATCAAGGGTACTGGATATTGTCCGACAGATTCTTTTGGGCTTAAACACTCTTCACTCTTCAAACCCTGCTATCGTTCACAGGGATTTGAAACCAAATAATATTCTTTTAAGCTATAACTCCAAGGGGGAAATTGTAATTAAAATCTCCGATTTTGGATTTGCAAAGGAAGTTTCAGCTGCTACAGTCGACGTTGATGTTGCAGGAAACAAGAATTACATGGCACCGGAATGTTACAGTAAGGTTTTCTCCACAAAAACAGACATATATGCAGTAGGCGTTATTTTTTACCAGATTTTAACAGGGCACTGTCCATATAACATTAACAAATTCAGTCTTCTTGATGTTATGGATAGAAAACCATGGAATCAACAGTTAAAGAATCCAAGCTATTACAGGCAGGAAATTCCTGACTATATTGATAATGTTGTCCTGAAATGTCTTGCAGTTGACCCATCCAGAAGGTATGGTGATGCTATGGACCTTTTACATGATGTTGAATACTGCATTGATAGGTATAAAAAGGACGTCAACGAAAGACTGCCCGATGAGGTTGATGATGCTCAGGAGTTGTATTCGCAATACATAATCAATGACTCAATCAGAAATGCATTTGAAATTGCAAAATGTGAAAACAGATTAAATGAAGCTATTGAAATTCTTGAAAGGGAAATGCTTGAGGATTACGATATTCGAAGATGTTATTCACATATCCTGAGGGTCTGGAAATCCGAACGTCCAGATGTCAAACTGGTTTCACAGGCATTTTCAGTAAATCTTAAAGGAAATAACTATAAACTCTCATGCAACTATTTAAAAGAAGCAATGGCATATAATCCAAGTATTAAAGGAAAATATCTTCCATACATTGAATTGTGGAATATATTTTCCGATTTGCGAAAGTACGGCAATCTGATTAAGTCGGTTTTAAGCCTTGAAGACTTAATGAAGGCCAACAGGGACATCCATGATGCATACATCAACATTATCCCGATACTGAAAACATTTTCCGTTGATGAAATCCTTAATGAATCCCTCAGACTTGCCGGTTTGAATTCACTTGCCGATGCTGCCAATCTAATGGAGTTTGCAGTCGTCGGAGACAGAAGGATTGAAGCTCAATATGCATACAAACTCTCGCTTTTAAAGCAGAACATGAAAATTGACTTTAAAGCTCCTTTAGCACTCGGCAGAAATACGGTTAATTATGCCATTGATTTAGGAACAACAGATTCTGTCATAGCATATTATAATGATGGAGACACTATAATAATCCCAAATCGCAGTACTGGTGAGAATTTCACGCCGTCTGCAGTTTTGATTGACGAAAACGATAATATTGAAGTCGGCAGAAAGGCTCGTGATGCAATAATTGAAAATTCACATGACGCAGTAAGTGAGTTCAAGGACAATATGGGGTTTTCCATCCCCTACAGATTCGACTCATCTTCGCAGATAATGCTTCCCGAAGAATTATCCTCTGAAGTGTTGAAAGACCTACGTAAATCCGTTTACTGTGAACTTGGGGAAAATATCGAGCACGTTGTAATAACGGTGCCTGCTAACTCAAACCCGATTAAAACAAAAGCAGTCAACGATGCAGCTGACCGGGCAGGATTCCGCTCTCATTATCTTTTATTGGAGCCAATTGCAGTCTCCATGGCATATGGTCTTCAAAACTGCGAGAACGGCAAAATCTGGATGATATATGATTTGGGAGGAGCAACGTTCAACGTTACCCTGCTTGAAAACAACAATGGTGAGATTCAAAAAATCGATACCATTGGTGTGGACACCATTGGAGGCAATATATTTGACTGGAAAATCGTAGATGAACTCATGGTGCCAAAAATCATGGATGATTTATCCTTTGACGATTTCACAAGAGACAATCCGAAATATTACAGGAAGTTTTCACAGCTTAAAAAAGCCGCTGAAAATGCAAAAATTGAGCTGACGAAAAATGACGTTGCTGATATTTACATTGAAGACTTTTTTGATGGATATGACTTTAAGTTCTCACTTACGGTTGATGCGTTCAGTGAAATTATCGAAGGTTCAATTAAATATAGTTTGAAACTGTGCAGACATCTGCTTGAGGGCAATCTTATTTCTCCCGATGTGATTTCTAAAATCATACTTGTCGGTGGCTCCTCCCTTTCTCCGATCATTCAGGAATTTATCTCAGATGAATTCAGCATTGATTTGGAGTCTAGCATCGATTCCCTGACTGTTGTTGCAAGGGGAGCTGCAGTTTATGCAGGAAGTCTTGAAAAACCTTCCGTTGAAGTTGAACTGAACACATTTTCAGTTGCATTAAAATCCCATAAATCCGGTATTGTCGGTAGAGTATTTACAGATGACGATAAATTTTCATTTCTGGGATATGATATTGAATTTAGCTCTTCAGCTGACACTCAAAGAGTTCCAGTTGACATTGACGGAGTCTTTAAGGTTGACCTTGAAAGCAAAGGGCAATATTTTATAAATGTCTATGATAACAATGATAACTTAAAAGAAATCGATGTAAAATCACCAAATTCCATCATATTCATCAGTGAATCTTATGATTTTGAAATGAACATAGAATTTTTCGATAAAAACTATGATAGTAAGTTTTATGGGGATATGGAATGTGGGGATGTTGTCGATTCATACAATGAATTAATAAATGAGTTAAATGATTTAAGTCAGAGTTACTCATTTACTGAGCTGAATGAGGATTATATTATTGATTATCTTTCAAGACTGGTTTCAGTTTTGTCTGATGATAAAAGTGTAATCAACCAGGCTGCAATTTATCTTAAATATGTGAATTCACAGCTGGAGTCATGGAAGACCCGACTTGAAGTTGACATACTTGTTGAAGGCATTGAAAACAAACTCAGTATCATAGAGAAATATGATTATTTTAAAACAGACTCGATTAGGCGTGACTTGTCCAGTGCGGTTGAAGATTGTAATTTGGACAGGTTAAATGAAATCTATGACCTTCTAGTTGAAAAATATGTTGTTTTAAAGAGAAATGATGTGATAACTGCATGTTTTTTTAACTTGAGATATGGAGGAATATATACAAAAAACATGGCGATGGCGAATGGGCTAATTGAAAATGCTATTATTGCTTTAAATAAAATGGATTATAACCTGCTCTATTGCATTATCAGTCAGCTATATGAAATTGATGAGAGAAATTGGATTTAAAAAAAAGTTTAGTGAAATTAAATTAATTTCACTAGTCTATGTCTATGCCTTTGGTTTTAAACATTAATTTTGCAGTTAATTCATACCAGCCAGCCAGTTCCTGGTTTTCAACAGGTCTATTTTTGGCTGATTCATATAATGATTTAACTTCATATGGGTCAATCTTATCTGAGAATAAACTTAAGATAACCACTGCATTGGTACAGTTTCTATCGTGTTTATCACTGTTCTGCCATTTTTGTGTTACTTTAATACATTTCGTAATGTCTGTATTTTCAAATGCATCTTTGAAGTCTTTTGCATAATCTTTTTTTCCGAATCCAAATAATCCCATTTTACCATTCCTCAAATTTATTTTAAAATGATAATTAATTATATGTGTTATTATAGTTTAAATAGTTTTATATCACAATTTTTAAATTAAATGAAAAACTTTAATCAATTTAAATATTTAGAAATTTATATTAAGTATTATTGTATAATAATTAAGTGTCTTGGCTAAAAAATTTAAATTGTGATTTCCATGCAGAAAGACAGCAGGTCTGAAAATTCAACAGTACTTTTAAATCAGTATAAAAATGACGGATTTCTGGATTTTTACTATTCAAATGATCTGGAAAAAGTAATGAAGATTCTGGACAGGATTATGAAAGAATAGGTGATATTTTCACGGATACCAATAACAGATTAATTGAATTGCCAGATTACGGTCGTCTGATTGTGGTAAGTGACCTTCACGGCAATTTCAGGGATTACAAAAGGTATCTTAAATTATGGGACAAGGATGATGAGGACTCACACATTGTATTCACCGGCGACATGATTCATGCCGTTAACGGAGAGGACGGATCTGTTGAGATTATTGAAGATGCAATGTTTAAATCAAGCAGGTATCCGAATTACCACTGTCTTCTGGGAAATCATGAATGGAGCCACATTACAGGTGAAGATATTTTCAAGGGAAACGTCAACTTAAGGCAATCTTTTGAAAACCTAGTATCCTACAGGAAGGGATACATCGAACCCTCACTGACCCGATACATCCGGTTTTTCAAACTGATGCCCTATTTTTTAAAAACCTCTAATGGACTGTTTATATCACATGCTGGTCCTGCAACCGACATCTTCACAATAACTGATTTTCATAACATGTTCGATGATGACTGTCGCTCTTCAAGTCTCCATGGATTTCTCTGGAACAGATATGCTGCCAGATTTGACGGCTATAGCATAAGTGATATTGATAACTTTTTAAACATCATCGACTGTAAATTCATGATTGTTGGTCATACAATAGTTGATTCAGGCTACAAGGTTATTGGAAATCAGCTGATTTTATCCTCAAGTTTTTACACAACATTCAAATCATACCTTGACATTGATTTGTCAAAGAATTACGGTTCAATGGATGATTTGGTCGGGGATGTTAAACTGATTGATTAGAAATTTTTACAAATAATTTTTATATCTTAACTGATTAAAATAAGATATATAATAAGAGGTGGTTTCATTTATGAGCGAAAATAATTTGATAAAATATGTTGATGATTTTTTCAATGATTTGGAGTTATATGATGATAAATATAATGGTCATCATTATAAAGGCTTATTGAAAGCAGGAATTGATGTTTTTCTGGATAATGAAAATGAATACAATGCATATGAAGTTTATCAGACATTTTTCATGATTTATCAAATCACTGCCGAAAAGAAATCTGACAAGGAAACATCTTCAAGCATTGTAAGCGAACCGAATTCTCTTCTGGATTTGGTTAAAATAATGAAAAAGTACGAAGACAATACTGGTGATTTAATCGAAAGACAGAGAGATCATTTCATTCATTCCGTCAATGTGTTCATTTTAGGACTGGCGATTTATTCTCAAAACAAAAATTACAGGGTGGCTTTTGCAGAATACATTTCTCTAAGTCCTTATGAGAACTATTATAAAATTGACAATATTTTGTCCCATGAGGAATTCCTCTACCGCTGGGGGGTGGCGTCACTCTTTCACGATATAGGATATCCCGTGGAAATCATAGGAAAACAGCTAAACCAGTTCATGAACGAAGGGGTAAAATCAATTTCAAGCGCTTATAATGCAAACACCGCAATTGACTTTAAGGATTTCAATGAATTCAACACTATCATAAAAATAGATCCGAATTTCGCCGATGAATTCACAAGCGTCTATGAGGAAGCAAAATTCCTGAATCTCTTCAAACCAACTGACATAATGGCTCACAAGATTTCCACAGACTTTGCGGGAGTAGACGTTAACAAGGTGGCCAAGCACCTTGATAACTTTGTAATCGCAATGGGAAACAAGGGTTTCATTGACCACGGATTTTTCTCATCAATCCTCGTTTTAAACTCATATGGATATCTGATACAGAAATACTCTAAAAACCATGAATTCTTCTTCTATCCGATAGTCGACAGTGCAACTGCAATCCTGCTTCACAATTATTACAAAAAAGTGCTGCAGGATGATTTGTATAACCTGCCTGCTCTAAATCCAAGACACAGTCCCATTGCATATCTTTTGATTTTATGCGATGAGCTTCAGGAATGGAACAGACAGCCTTTAGGAACCAAGGACAGGCAGAAAAATCATGTAAACGATTTGAAAATCGTGATTGACGATGACCGCCTTGAAGTCGACTACATTGTAAAAACCGGTTCAATGGGTCTCGGATTTTCCCAGGACAAGCAGAATTTCCTCAAAAACGTATTGTCAATATCAAGCATATTCAGAAGAAACTTCTTGATTTTCACTGATGTAAGTCATGACGGGGAAATCATGAGGGAAATCGTCAAATCCGAAGTTCAAGCTCCACATACATTACTAAGAAACGTTGAAAAACTTGCTTTAAAGATTCATGAGCAGTATATTGAAACCGCAACACAGGAGTTCAGGAAAAAAGAGGCTGAAGGAGAAGTGGATGAAGATGCAAGGATGGACTTTGAAAATAAAACAAAACCGTTCGATGAGCTTTCATCTTATCTTAAACTTGCAAATATCCGTCAGGCAAGATCAATTCCCAAAAAGCTCAACATGATAGGATGCGAGCTTGCCAATCTCTCAGACAAACGTCCGGCAATATCTGAGTTTACCGAAGAGGAGGTAATTGATCTTGCAAAATACGAGCATGACGAATGGTGTGATGAAAAAATCCGTCAGGGATGGACATACGGACCCGACAGGGATGATTCCAGACTGATTCATGACTGTCTTGTACCGTGGGATGAGCTGACCCCTCAGGTTCAGCAGTACGATATTGACCCGGTTAAAAACATACCATTGCTTGTAGAATCAATTGGATTGAAGATTGTAAGAAGCAGCATTCGCATGCTTACCATTGAAATGCACAGGTTCTATCAGTCAAATGAGGAAGGTACCGAGGACTTTGACAAGTTGCCTGACTACATTAAATATTCCAACTATAAGCAGGCTGATTTCCTTGTCACGATATTAAGGGAACTTGGATTTGACATTGTAAGTGCCGATTCACCGGGTGAAGCGGTTGATCCTTTCGATGAGGATGCACTTGAATACCTGGCAAAAAGGGAGCATAATGCATGGTATAAGCTTAAGGTTAATCTGGGATGGAAATTCGGGCCCCGTGACAATGACCAAAAGTTAAATCCTAATCTAGTTGAATGGGATGTCCTTGATATTGAGCAGAAAAACAAAAATAAGAGGACTTTCAGAAATCTCCCAGAATTATGTAAAAATGTCGGTTTGAAAATTGTTAGGGGTAACTGACAATTTTTACCATTATTTTTTTTTATACTGCCATATGTAATATATTTTTTCTACTTTTTGTTAATTATATTAAATATTAATGTTAAAGTATAAACCAACAGGTGGTATAATGGATGAAAAAAATTTCCAACATGAAGGCAAGGTCAAACAGAAGCCGAATCTCAACCGGTATATAGATAAATTTTTCGAAAAGATAATTCTGCTTGAAGACACATTGCAGCACTCCCATCCCTATATGGGCACATATTATCATAATTACAAAAGTCTCCTGAAAGCATCAATTGATGTGTTCATATCTCACCAGTCTGAATACACTGCATTTCAGGTTTATGAAACATTCCTGATGATGTATCAGATTCTTCCCGAAGACAAAAACACAATCAACGAAAACAGTCAGGAAGCACTAATCAGCGAACCCAACACCCTTCTGAATCTGGTCAGGATAATGCAGACATATGAAGAAAAAACAGGAATGCTAATTAATCATCAAAGAGACCACTTCATCCACTCGGTAAACGTTTTCATCTTCGGTCTGGCAATCTATGCCCAGAACAAACACTACCGAAAGATATTCCATGACTACATTACAGACAATGAATACTATAAGAAATACTATCAGATCAACGGTGAATTTTCCCATGAGGAATTCCTCTACCGATGGGGGATAGCGGCACTTTTTCATGACATAGGATATCCATTTGAAATCATAGGAAAACAGCTGGACAAATATGTTGAGGATAGCGTTAACTCAATTTCAATAAACTATGATGTGGACGCACACATTGACTTCAGGGATTTCGATGAATTCAACG
>CACYBU010000043.1 GCA_902772665.1 uncultured Methanobrevibacter sp.
AAAATATACACATCTTGTTATTAAATATTAATTCTCCTTATTAATATGATTTTGTATTGATGATGGGAAAAATAAGGATAACATGAATCGATTTTAAAAACTGAAAATAAAATATCTTTGAATAACGAACCAATAATTTAATAGAGTCTTTTTACAAAGCAACGCTTCCAAGAAAGATAAAAAATATTTATATGACCTACGAAGGAATAATGAATAAGGATTATTTTAGCAGATTTTACAATAGATGCAAAAGCAGATATTGATGAAAATTGAGTTATCCTCATAAAAATAGGAACCTCACTTATTGATGAAAACTTTTCAGAACTGATGAAATTTATAACTAGACAATAATACTATAGTATGATTAAAAAAATAATTTTGTAGATGCAATCAGCATCTACCTGATTTTACAGTCAAAACTATGCTTTAAAGGGATTTGAACCTGTGTAGGTTTTACCGTCAACAGTCAGTGAGTAGTCACCGTATTCAATATTACCTGAAACTTCAAGATCGGACAGTGAACTGTCGCCTGTCAGTGTCCATGTTGAACCTTCACCTACATTAACTGTAACGTTTCCGGTTGAGTTGACAGCACCCTTGAAGTTGGTGTTTTTCATGTTCCAGTCAAGAGAACTTATTGAATCAACAATGATATTGCCTTCAATGGTTTCATCATCGGTGTTTAGCTGACAGACTCCTCCGTTTGAACCCTCATTTCCCCACTGGTTCTGGCCGGTGGATTCCAAAAAGATTCCGCTGTTATAGTTGAATTCAGTTTTCTCCAGGTTGATTACACATGCAGTGTTTGTAATGTGAAACATTGGAGCTTCACCAGCATCGGGCGAATCGTCGGATATTGAGAGTTTGGAGTTTTCAGCAGTGAATGTTGAAGTTCCCACATCTGCATCCCCACTCATACTCTGGTAGATGAATATTCCTCCTAAATCAACATATTTGCCTTCATCCTGCCTGTTGCCCTGAGCATAACCTGTCAGGTCACAGTCTGTTAATTCAATTGAGTTTTTACCTTCAATGCATGCAATTTGTGAGATATAGGCTGTTCCCTTTGTTTTTTCAGCAGTGATGTTTCCTGTTGAATAGATTAAAGGTGATCCTCTGCCGCTTTTTTTGCTTACACCTGTGTTGATTTCGGAGTTTTTAACATGAACCTGGCCTTCGCCACGGTCAGTTGCAAGAGCGGCACAGCTTTGACCGTCTGTATTGATGACAACATTTTCTGCATTGATTATTCCATTGTAAGTTGCATCCAGTCCTCTTGATTTATCTGAATGGGTTGTTATTTTCACGTTTTTAACTGTTGCCTGAGTTGTTCCTTCAACTGTGGCCTCGCCGGGCTGGCCTTCGAAGTTTCCGTCAGGTGGTGATCCTCCCTCACCAGTCCCCATAGCTTCAGGAGGCTGTTGGCCGGTAGATGAAGATTCATCTGTTTGAGAGGCTTCGGCATTGGTTACAAAAATTCCATTTGAGCCTTTGGAACTGGTTTTGATTTCTACGTTTGAAATGTCCATAGTACCATTTGTATTTACCAGAACTGCTGAGTTGATTCCATAGAAATCAGCATCATCGCCTGCAGATGCTGTATCTCCAGTTTTATCAATTATTGAATTGGCAAGCTTTAAGGCACCATTGTTTTTAATCAGAATTGTGTTTTCATCGGCTTTATCAGTGTGATAATTACCGTTAGTTTCATCAATATTCTGTGAGTCAACAACTAGATTTCCTCTGTCTTCCAGTGCGTTTGCATCTATGCTGATTTCTCCATTGCCCGAAGTATTGGAGTTTATGAGTGCAAATGCAACTATACAAATTATTATTAGTATTGCAATAATTGCAATGAGATGTTTTTTGTTCATAAAAGTAATAACTCTTAGATAATATTTAAATATTTTGATTATATTATTCAAGATTTTTATATAAACCCCATTATCATTCAAAAAAAAAAAGTGATTGAACTTTCCAATCAAATGAGAAACATCTGGAAAAAAATAATGTCTGCATGAAATTCTAAAAAAAGATACTTAAAATGGAGGGTGAAAAAATATGAAATTCAAATTATCCTTATTTTAAGCACTGGATGATAATCCAGTGCTAATTCGGTATTTTTGGATTAATTGTTAAGATTTGTCAAATATCCTAAAGATATTTTGAACAATCTCATTGAGGTTGCTAAATGAGTTAAATATTGATATGAGTTATAACAATTTATTCATAGGGTGATAATCAACAGGTTCAGTACCTAATGGTTTGGCAGCTTCTGATATAAACATGTCGGTTTGAGCAACCGCCGGAAATGCAATGTCTGCATTTTCAATTGGTCCGAAAAGAACAAAATCCCCCGCACACATTACCTGCACTATATTTGCACCGATATCACATACTGTGAATGCGGTTTTGTTTCCTTCTTTTTTATATTCTCTTAACCAGTCCCATGCTGACGGCACGTTGTGAATTCCAGATCCAACTGGATATCCCCATTTTGCCTTTTCGGCGAATGATGTTCTAGCAGCAATGCCTGCACCTTGTCCCAATGGTGTTACTGCTGTGTCCATCATGAATCTGTCTATTCCACAGTCTTCAGCTACTTCAAGCAAACCTTTTTCAGAGGCTCCATCATCCCCATTTTCCCACATGTTCATTTTACCTTCAACTGTAGCATTCATTGGGTTGAATCCCAGTATAATTGAAGCGGAAATGTTTGTTTCAGCAACTGCATCCAATTCGGATTTGTCCGCTGCCATATTAATGGAGTTATAAATTGCTCTTTCAGTTAGTCCAACTTCATCTGCATATTGCGCACCGGCAACTCTTGCATCACCTGATGTTGAATCTATGAGAAATGGGGCATCGCATATATCAGCAATGAATTCTATATATTTTGGCAGTGCTTCGACTGTTTGTCCGAAGACCTGTACAATGTAGGGATTACCTGTTACATCTGAGATGGAAGCCATGTCATTTACTAATTTTTCTGCCCGGTCTTTGTCGAAATCCCCTGTTAATTCATCATTAAGAATGTTGTGTCCACCGTAAAAGATTGTTCCCGCCAGAACTGTAGGGTATTCTCCCGGCTGTCCACCCATTTTGACTCCTGCGAAGTCAAAAACTACTTGTTCTTTATCAAATTTAAACATTTATGTTAACCTCTTTATTTTTAGACTTAACTCAATCAATTTGACTTTATAAAAATTAAAGTTAAGTCATGTAACATTTTTTTACACAATATTATATAAAGGTTTCTATAACAATGACAAAAAATAATACTTAAAAATTAAAAATTATTTATAATACTTAATGAACAATTATACAATATTTAATTAAAATATACTTTAAAATTAAACAAATATAAATGAAAATAGAGAAGATGAAACAAAATTAAACAAAAAAACATTGAATCATAAAACAATACAATTCTATGAGATTAACAATATTTTTCTAAATTCAATCTCTTCTCTGGCAGAAAACTCATTCATTTTCCTTAAAAAATCACAGATTTCCCCACCATATAAATTCAGAGTTTCACCAATAGATTTTACCATAAACAATACACACCCCATAATCTGTTTAACAAAATATTGTACCCCACTCAATTAAATAGTTATACACTGAGAAACATGACAGAAAGCCAAAACAAATAAATAGTAAACATAACAATAGTTAATATCATGAGTGAACATATCATCGAAGCCATGGGAAAAAGCAGGATAACCATCAAAAATGGAAAAGTAGTTGAAGTAACAGAACCCGAAATCGAATACTGTCCACTTTTTGACCACCACAGAGGAATCAAGAAACTCACAAAAACAGCAATCACTGAAAACATCCAGTTTAGAATTGATGATTTTGGAATGTGCACCCCCCAACCGACAGTTGAGAATGAAAGACTTTTTGAATTTCGGAATATCCGAGATAATGTGCACACTACTTGATGAAAACATTATTGACTGTGTAGTAATGGTGCTTGAAGGCTGTGGAACCGTGATTGTTAGAGAACCTGAACTTGTTTAGGGAATCGGAGGAAGAGTTTCAGGACTTATAAAAACAAGCCCCATACCAGAATTATTCGATGAAATCGGCGAGGAAAACATTGTTTATCCTGAAACTGCAGATATAAACCAGCCTGAAGGCATAAAATTAGCCATCAAAAAAGGATTTGAAAACATTGCAGTCACAGTTGCCCTAGCAGAAGATGGCGAAAAAATAAGAAAACTGCAAAAAGAAAACCCCAACATCAACATTTATGTGTTTGTAGTTCACACCTCCAAAAAAAGTCCCAAAGAGGCAAGGATGCTGTTTGATGTGTGTGATGTTGCAACTGCATGCGCTTCCAAATATATGCGCGATATTGGAGAAGCTGAAAGTATTAAAACTGTAGGTCAGTCAATACCGATTTTTGCAAGAACAGAAAACGGAAAAAAATTTCTGGAACTGCGTCTTGAAAGAATAGGTGGCGAAAAGCCTAAAAAGGATAATCCAGACTTGCCTTATCCTTTAATTTAATTTATTTTTCTAGAGTCTGGGTAAAATTCTATCCTGTCTTACCATCCAGTTATTGAAGTGCTGCTTTTTATATTCAATGAAAGGAAATATTACTCCGTCAACTCCGTATTTGGGATTGTACCCGAATATATTAATATACTCAGCAAGATCTCCTCGTTCATTTTTCAATGCTATGGTTACGTTGTGAAGTGCCTTTGTATCATCGATTGCTCTGTGAAAATTAACTTTTTCAATACCATAATGGTTGACAGCATCAACCAACTTATGAGGATATTGCTTTCTGTCTTTTAAAACTGTCAATGTGTCAAGCCAAAAGACATTTGAGACTATTTCATCAGCTTCATCGGGAAAATGTCTTTTAAGTAGCATATAGACAAATGACAAATCAAACTGACAATTATGAGCAATCATTAATGTTTCAGGAGTTAATCTCTCAAAAACATCCTCCGCAACCTCCATTTCACTAACACCATCAGATTTCAGCATATCATCTGTAATCCCAGTGATTTCGGCAATATTAGAGGGCAATTCTTCACCGATATTAATAAATTTGTCATAATCCTCAATTATCTCCCCATCTTCAACAGTCAGCATTGCAAGCTCTATGATTTTACAGCTGGTGCAGTTCAAACCACTTGTTTCAGTATCAAAAAATATAATCTTCATAACAAACACTTTAAATTAATTTAATTATTCGAAATTTTCAAGAGTATTATTCAGTGCCAAAAGTGCAATAATGATGTTTTAAATACCAAAATCCCCTATAACGGTAGAAAACTTATCTAACAAGAATTATATTAATGATGATATATATAATTTTTGAAGAAATTAAAATATGTTATAGGAGTAATTTTAAAAGATATAAATTGAATTTAATGAATATCCCAAATAACAAAAAATTAAAATTTATTTGAATTATATGGAATCCATAAAATAATAATATCAAAAATCCCCTGTTTACCATAATCATATTTTCACAAGAAAGTTTTAGAAAATACAACAATAAGAAAAGATTGATATTAGCTTATCAATTAAATAATTCAACATGACAGAATAACTTCTATATATTAAGAAAAACAATATTTAACTGATTAGTCAATATAAATAGAGGGATGAATTTGACTCAAAAAAGTGAAGCTAAAAAAGGAAATGTCACACCAGAAATGGAATGTGTTGCAGAATATGAAAATATTGATGTGAATAAATTAGTTAAGTTAATCGACAAGGGATTGGTTGTAATTCCTAAAAATATCAACGGTCATTCAAAACCCTGCGGTATCGGAGAGGGATTGAAAACCAAAGTCAATGCAAATATTGGTTCATCATCCAAAATTGATAATCTGGATTTGGAAATTGACAAAGCCAAACTGGCTCAGGAATATGGTGCTGATGCACTAATGGACCTTTCAACCGGATCTGATTTGAAACTATTTAGAAAAAAGATAATGGAAGCAGTTGATTTGTGTATTGGAACCGTGCCTATTTATGAGGCAGGTGTTATGACACTTGCCCAAAATAGAGAAATTGTTGACATGGACCCCGATGACATCTTCACAGCCATTGAAAACCAGGCAAAAGAAGGTGTGGATTTCATGACCCTTCACTGCGGAATCACATGTGACCTTGTTGAAAAACTTAAAAGTACCGGACGCATGATGGGCATTGTAAGTCGTGGAGGAACATTCATTGCCTCATGGATTAACCATAATGAAATGGAAAACCCCCTTTATGAAAATTACGATTACCTTCTGGAGATAGCCCACGAATATGACATTACACTATCTCTTGGAGACGGACTGAGACCGGGTTGTTTGGCAGATTCAAGTGATATCCCTCAAATTCAAGAACTTGTAAATCTGGGAGGCCTTGTTAAAAGAGCACAGGATGCCAATGTACAGGTCATGGTCGAAGGTCCCGGCCACATGCCTCTGAACCAGATTAAAGCAAATATGGAAATTCAAAAAACCGTCTGTCACGGCGCTCCGTTTTATGTTCTGGGACCTCTGGTAACCGATATTGCACCTGGTTACGACCACATTACCGGGGCAATCGGAGGAGCAATAGCTGCTGCTGCAGGTGCAAGTTTCCTGTGTTATGTAACACCTGCCGAGCATCTCTCACTGCCAAGTCTTGAGGATGTGAAGGAAGGAGTTATTGCATCCAAAATTGCTGCCGAAGCAGCTGACGTTGCAAAGGGTATACCCCAAGCATGGGAGCGTGAAAGGGCAATGGCTAAAGCCCGAAGGGAATTTGACTGGGAAAAACAATTTAGCCTTGCTCTTGACAAGTCAAAACCAAGACGGTACCGTGACAAATGTGAACTTGACGATGATGAGATGTGTGCGATGTGCGGAGAATATTGTGCGGTTAAAATAGCGAAAGGTGATTTTTAATGAAATATCAGGAGCTGGTGGACGTTTACAGTGCACTTGAAGCAACAACTAAAAGACTGGAGAAAACCCAGATTATAGCAGATTATCTGAGAACTCTTGATTCCGATACCATTGAAAAAGTGGGGCTTTTGATACTGGGCGTTGTTTTTCCGGCGTGGAGTTCAGAAGAAATCGGAATCGGAGGAAAACTGGTTGAAAGAGCAGTTGCAGAAGCCGTTGGAACAACACAGTCTGCAGTTGAAGATGCTGTTCGTGATGAAGGAGACATCGGTCTTGCCTGCATCAGATTATATGCCCGAAAATCCCAGATGACATTCTTCTCAAAGCCCTTGACTATTGACTTTGTATTTAACAGCCTTCGTAAACTATCTCAAATCACAGGATCCCGTTCAACCAACCGCAAAATTGCAATTCTTCTTGAACTGCTTTCACAGGCAAGTCCAACAGAAGCCAAATACCTCACACGTACAATTACAGAAGAATTAAGAATCGGTGTCGGCGACGGAGTGGTTCGTGACGCAATAGCACAGGCCTTTGACATTGACAAAAAAGTTGTTGAAAGGGCTCAAATGCTTACCAATGACTTTTCGGTTGTTGCAAGAACCGCCAAGGATGAAGGCAGCGAAGGTCTGGAAAAACTCAATTTAACACCAGGAACCCCAGTTAAGCCAATGCTTGCTCAGCTGGCACCTCCCCTTGATGAAATCATTCCCGAAATAGGATGTGCAATTTGCGATACCAAATATGACGGGATAAGGCTACAAGTGCATCGAAACGGTGATGAAATTAAAATATTCACACGAAGACTTGAAAACATTACCCATGCCCTTCCCGAAATCGTTAAACTGTTCATGGAACATCTTCCCCACGAGGACTATATTGTGGAAGGCGAAGTGATAGCTACAAGAGACGGAAAACCTCTCCCATTCCAGAACATCCTCCACAGAGTCAGGAGAAAATACAATGTTGAGGAAGCAATGGAAAACGTGCCTTTAAAATTATACTTATTTGATGTGCTTTATTACAAGGTTTCAATGATTGACGAACCCCTTAAAATCCGGAGAAAAACACTAGAGGACATCGTTGATACTTCAGTTGACGAGATGAACCTGAGCACAATGATTTACGGAACCGCAGAAAATATCCCCGAAATCCAGAATCTGTTTGAAACATCAATCAGAGAGGGACATGAGGGAATCATGATTAAGGATGCAGGAGAACCATATATTCCCGGTCTTAGAGGTAAGAAAATGCTTAAATATAAAGCAGAACCCGAAACCCTAGACATGGTTGTTATTGGCGGAACATACGGTATCGGTAAAAGAGGAGATTTCGTCGGATCTTATTTGGTGGCGCTTAGAGATGAAAATGATGATTTTAAAAGTGTGGCCTATGCCGCAACCGGTCTTGACGATGCCACTCTTGAATATTTAACCGGTAAAATGAAGGAACTTGAGATTTCAACCAAAGGTCGTGAAATTAAGGTTGAACCGAAAATCGTTCTGGAAATAGCTTTTTCAGAGATTGTGGAATCACCTGAATATGAAACCGGATACTCCTTAAGATTTCCGGTTGTTAAAAATATCCGGAAGGATAAAGGTTCGATGGATGCGGATACTGTTGAGCGATTGATTTCCATGTATGACAGTGGGAATTAATTGCAGATATTTTTTAACTTGAGTTTCCGGAGATGCTCACTGGAACAGCCAGTGCAGCGCTGAATTTCTTCATCATCAATTGAATGATGTAACATTCTCAAAATGATTTTATCAGTTAAAAACTTAGTTCGTTCCTCAAATCCTTTTTCATAACCATTATCATATTGGTATTCTCTTTCAAAATCAAAAATAAATTGATAAACATCTTCAACTGACTTTGATTTTCTATTATATATGTTATTTCTTGGATGATATTTTCTTTTAAGTTCAAGAATAAACTCACTTGAACAATGTGTGCACTTCTGGATTTTCACATCATCAATATTATGCCTTACCATCTCCAAAGCAGTTCTATACATAGTTGTTTTCATACCTTCTTTAACACCTTTTTTGAAACCTTTATTGTAACAATATTCAAATTCACTTTGAGCAGATATTTTATTGATGTTTTTAGTCATATGAATCGCCAATTTAGCCAAATGTTTCATTTTAAGTTCGAAAAAATGATTCTCAGAACATTCTGTAATCTCCAGAATTTTTTCATCATCAAATGAAGCATCCAACATATTCAAAACGATCCTATCAGTACTTTGTTCCATACCTTGTTCTAAACCTTTATTATGGCATTTATCGAACTGATGTTCTCGCTCTACTTCCAATAACACTTCTTCAAAGGATAGACTCATACTTACCCCCTTTTTTAATTTTCCCCTGTCTTTTTTTGATTTGACGGAATTTTCTATTTGAAAAAAGATTAATGAGTCTATTGGGTATCGTCGAGACTTGCCAATATTGTCAATTTCATTTAAAACTTCACATACTTTTTTAACGATTTTTTCCTTGTATCTGTCTTTAACAGACAATCCAACGAAAATCAATGCCAGTTCATCTTCAACCAAAATTTTTTTACCATTTTTAACTATGTTTTCAATAGTATTTAATCTTTTGACAAATCCATTTTTTGAAGGAATTTAATTATCTGAACAAAAATGATTGACCTTCCGATTTTTATTTCCCCCATGTATTTTTCGGGATTTACAAAATAAATTATGATATTATTCACGATTTTACCATACTCACTAGATTTGACTTTATTATTTCCCACAATTTTGAATAATGTCTCATCGCCAATGACCCTAATTTCAAATTTCCAGTCCTGCAGTGTATCGTCATCGAGTTAAATTAATTTGTCTAGTTTTCTCAAGACCCCATGTATGAATTTCAGTTTTCAATTCCCTTAGAGGATATGTAAGGAGAATATAATCCAAATACAAAGATAAGATTCAAAATGAAGATAAAACTACTATGAATCATCCGCATTCGATGAAAATTGCAAAAGAATCAATATCTTCCATGCTAACACACATTAGAATGTGAAAAAATGTAAATAAAATTTTAGAATGTCTTTTAACTCCAAAAACATTATTGTATGAGTTTTTTAAAAAAATTAAATTGCAAAATGGAATTTGAAGGATATTATCAAATGCGAATATTTTCAAATCATCCATCCTGCAATGGCATCTAAACTCTGACAAGAGGATTTGATTTCTTAGGAAGGTATTAAAAATATGAATTCAAAGTTAAATCCGCCGCACAAGATTAAGGATATAATTTAAGTCAGTATGTACCCGCTGATGAAATTATTCATTGGTGAAAATAATTCCATTTTCAGGTATGAGTCAATGACAATCATATGATTGCCAAAGGCAAAATGAGAAGATACTGTGATATTTTCAAAAGGCCTATTGTTTATAACCATCAAGGAGACTGAAATTGTATAGAACTGATTGTTTGAATAATAATCTGTGAAGAATATGGAATTTAAAAGGGATTATTTTCAAAGATAATAATTCCCTTATTTACCCGACAAATGTTTCCGTTTAAGTTCGAAAAAATGATTAGCAGGACATTCTGTACATTCAAGAATTGTTTGATCATCAAATGCCTCATCCAACATGTTCAAAACGATTCTATCTGTACTTTGTTCCCTACCTTGTTCCCTACCTTGTTTCATACCTTGTTCTATGCCTTTATTGTAGCCTTTATCGAACTGATGTTCTCGCTCTACTTCCAATAAGACTTTTTCAAATGGTACACTCATACTTACCACCTCATTTAATTTATCCCTGTCTTTTTTTGATTTTACGAAATTTTCTATTTGAAAAGAGATTAATGAGTCTATTGAGATTCGTCGTGACTTGTCAATATAGTCAATTTCGTTTAAAACTTCACATACCTTTTTAACGATTTTTTCCTTGTATTTGTCTTTAACAGACAATCCAACGAAAATCAATGTCAGTTCATCTTCAATCAAAATTTTTTTACCGTTTTTAACTTTGTTTTCAATAGTATTTAATCTTTTTGGCAAATCCATTTTTTGAAGGTATTTGATTATCGGAACAAAAATGATTGACCTTCCGATTTTTATTTCCTCCTTGCAATTTTCGGGATTTCCAAAATAAATTATAATACTATCTACGATTTTACCATGCTCTGCAGATTTCAGTTTATTGTATTCTTCGATTTTGAATAATGTCTCATCGCCAATGACCTTAACTTCAAATTCCCAGTCCTGCAGCGTATCGTCATCGACCTCAATTAATTTGTCCAGTTTTCTCTGGACACCATATGCGGTATTGATTTCAGTTTCCAAAACATCACGGATTTCCTTAAATTCACCGAAATATCTCAGAAAATCATTTCCATATATATTAAATGCAATTTTCGATGTTTTGTCATATATATTATCTATCATTATTTTCCACCTTATTTGATTTTAAGAAACAAATCCAGTTTAATAATTAAACTACAAATAATAAATACTTTTTGTTGCAAATAAAAGCAATTTAACAAGTTAAAGTAAATATTGATTACTGTTTGAAGTTTTTTAAAATGGCATCAATTTAACGGGAAAAAATCCTAACATCTATATTTACTCCAAAAAGCAATTAGAAACCATGGAAATTACTGATGATAAATTATTAAAAATAGCATTGATAACTTCACTTATCGGTATAATCGGTCTGCTGGCATTTACACCAACAATTGAAGTTAAGGAAGTTGACATTAAAGATATTAACCGAGGAATGATAGATGAAGAGGTAAGTATTGATGGAGTGATTACAGATATTGCCCAGTCAAGTTCAAAGACAAGTTATTTTCTAACAATCAATGACGGTGAGGCTCAAATTCAGTTAATCATATTTGAAAGTCAGGTTGCGGAAATACAGTCGAAAAATCTTGATATTGAGGATTTTAAAGGTCACAAGGTTCAGGTCGTGGGAACAATCACACAGTATAACTCCGAACTGGAGCTGATTTTGTCAAACGGCGACAGTCTGAGGATTGTTAAATAAACAATATCTTTTTATTTATCAAACGACAAATGTTAAACATAAAAAAATTATAAAAGGAATTTAATAATATGTCTGATAAAAAAAGATTATTCGGAACTTTTGGAGTTAGAAGAACTGCCAATGATGTTTTAACTCCTGAATTTGCATCAAGACTCGCAGCCTCTTATGGTACTCAGATTAAAGGAACTGTGGCTGTTGGTGGAGATACAAGAACTTCTACTTTAATGTTAAAGCAGGCTGTAACTGCAGGTCTTTTATCAAGCGGATGTGACGTGGTGGATTTGGGAGTTTTACCTACTCCAGGTGTTCAATATGCAGTTCGCAAATATTATGATGGTGGAGTAATGATTACCGCTTCACATAATCCCCCTCAATATAACGGACTTAAATTTTTGGATGAAGACGGTATCGGAATACCTGATGATATGGAACTGGAAATTGAAAAACTCTACTTTGACGGTGAACCTGACCGTGTGGAATTTTCCAAAATCGGAGAGCTTTATCACAATGACAAGATAATTGACGAATATGTTGATGAAGCAGTCAGCAAAGTCGATGTTGAGGCCATACGCAAAGCCAATTTAAAGGTTGTTGTTGATTGTGGATCAGGTGCAGGATGTTTTACCGCACCTTATTTAATCAGAAAACTAGGATGTGATGTGACAACACTTAATTCACAGCCTGACGGATTTTTCCCAGGACGTAACCCTGAACCGATTGAAGAAAATCTCCAGGAACTGATTCATGTTGTAAAAGAGCTTAATGCAGACATCGGGCTTGCTCATGATGGTGACGCCGACAGAACCATTTGCATTGATGAGAAGGGTAATTTCGTTTTGGGAGATAAGACTTTCACCCTTGTTGAAAAGCAGATGCTTAAGGAAAATGATGGTGGAATTATTGTAACTACTGTTGCAACATCACAGGCAATCTATGATGTTGCCGAGGAGTATAATGGTGAAGTAATTGCCACTGCCGTTGGAGATTTGCTTGTTGCAAGAAAACTAAAAGAGGAAGATGGTCTTTTTGGAGGTGAGGAAAACGGGGGTTTGATTTTCCCAGATTTTGTCTACGGCAGAGATGCAGTAATGACTGTTGCAAAGATTTTGGAAATTGTTGCAAAGGAAAATAAACCGTTGTCCGAACTGGTGGATGAATTGCCTGTGTATTATGCAAGCAAGATGAAAATCGAATGTCGGGATGATGAGAAGGAATATGTTATGACAAGCATTGCCGAAGAGATTCAGACAACCACCAATTTTAATCTTGATTTGACTGACGGAGTTAAAATTTTAAAGGATGACGGATGGGTTATTATAAGACCTTCAGGAACCGAACCTATTTTCAGATGCTTTTCAGAGTCCGATTCACAAAAAAAAGCAGATGAAATGACCGAGTGGGGAATGAGTCTGATTAAAAAATACAAAAAATAATTTTCCCACATTTTTTCTTTTTATTTTACTTGAATTTTTGATTAATTAAAATTGCCTTTGCTGTTGAAAGTACTTGATTGGTGAAGGTTAGTTTTAAAATAATAATATTTTATGATAAAAACTACTGATTTTGACAGCATCAGAAGTATTCAAGACATTCTTCCTTTAGGAAAAATGCATCTTCGTTGTCGGGACTTCTCAAAAGCACCTTGTTGAAGCTGTCAACTGCCTCTTCAAATTTACCAAGCTCCATCAGGACAACGCCTTTGTTTAAAAGAAAGTCAATATTATTTTTTTCAAGTGATATGGCCTTGTTAAAACATTCCAGTGCCTCATCAAGTTTTCCAAGGTCAATATATGCATTTCCCATTCGGTTGATTGCTGAGGCATCCATTTCCGAATCATCCAGACATACTTCAACCGCCCGGTCAAATGATTCGATAGCTTCCTCAAGCATTCCCATGTCAGTTAGGAGGTTTCCCCGAGAGTTCCAAACCTCAGGATTTTCCCCATCGATAACGATGAGCTTGTCATATACCTTAAGTGCATCATCATATCTTCCAAGCATTTCCAGTATAAATCCTCTCCAGTATAAAACGATAGGGCTGCTTGGTCGATAGTTATAAGCGAGATTACTTACCTTAAGTGCTTCGTTGATGTTTCCTGAATTCAGAAGGGCAATTGCCTTGTTGTTAAGGATGTAGATGTTGTCAGGTTCCACCTCAAGTGCCTTGTCGTAGCATTTTATGGCATCGATGAATCTTCCAAGCCTTGAAAGATTGTCTCCTTGTTTATTCAGGAGGTAAACGTCATGAGGATCAAGTTTTAATGCTGCATCATAGCACATTGTTGACTTATCGAATTTTCCACTGTCAAATAGAATATCTGCCCGTTTTGTAATCATAGCCTTTTCATCTATCTTGTCTCCTCTCCAGTCATCGATGTGGATTTTTTCAAAATATATTATCTGGAATTCCTCATTTGGATCTATTCGGCCTCCATACATTTTTTTAAATTCCCTTAACATGTCCTTTGAGTCTTTAAAACCTTCCTGTCTGGCCAGTTCATCATTATCCTGGATTTGTGAGAAAGGAATGCTTTCAATGTCTGTGACAAAAGCTTCGAAAATCTTCATTTTTTCCTTTGACACCAGATTCCAATAACAGTACAGTCTGTCACCTACCTTAAGAGGTGTTTTCCATGCTTTACGTATGGTGCGAGTTTTTTTACCTGTGATTACATCGATGTCATTACTTGAAAATGATAAAATCGGCATTATGCACACTGTCCTTTTATATTACCTGCTCTCCGAATTCAGCTGACTTGACCTTGACTATTCCTTTGAAATGGGGTTTGATTTCACCTGCAAGTTCAGCCAAGTCATGAGGGTTTGGGACTTCAACCTTTTCCAGTGCCGGATCGAGAACGTTTCTGTTTCTGAACTGCTGAATGGTGTAAACATCAGATTCAATTTCAACAGCAATAACCACAATATCCTCCTTGGAGTGTAGAGTCGGAACGAAGGTTGTTCTAATTTCTAGGTGAACTCCGTAACTGTTTATCAAATCCATTGATTTTTTAACTTCCGAACCTATATCGGCACCGGTGATTTTCCGGTATTTTGAAAATGGTGCTTTTACGTCAAGTGATATGAAATCAACAAGATCCAAGTCCAGAATTTTTTTGAGCTTATCAGGATAGATTCCACTTGTATCAAGTTTTGTTTTCAATCCTATACTTCGAATATAGGTTAATATTTCAATTACCTCATCTGTTTGAACCAGCGGTTCTCCACCGGAGATTACAACGGCATCTAGAAAATCAGCTGATGAATCAATTTCGTGTTTGATTTCTTCAAATGATTTTTCAGTATCATCCTCCAGAAGTTCAACGTTATGACAGTACCTGCATGCCAAAGGGCATTTGGACATGAAAATGACAAGTGCCATGTGGGCGTGAAATTCAACGGAAGATATTACGCTGCCGCCGACAAACATACTATGTTAAAACCTCTTTTAAAATTCTTATAAATTTCTCATCCTCTTCAAGAGTGCAGATGCTTATCCTTATCCAGTATTCATCCAGTCCCTTAAAGGATGTGCAGTCTCTTACTATGACTCCTTTTTTCATGAGTTCCAGGGCGAGCTGGCTGGCGGTGAAACCTGTGTCCTTTACATTTATAAGCATGAAATTTGATTTTGACGGGAAAACTTTCAGACCATCTATTTTTGATGTTTCCTCATATAGGTATTGTCTTGATTGGATTCCATTTTCAATTGACTTGGCGATGTAATCCCTGTCTCTGAAGGTATTGATGGCTGCGGCAAATGATAATCTTGTAAGGGAAAAGACCGGTTTGATTCTGTGCATGTATTCTATGATTTCTTCACATGCAAGTCCGTAACCTATTCTCATGCCTGCAAGACCCAATACCTTGGACATTGTGCGGATAATGAATATATTATCGTATTCGTTGATTAAATCCCTGTTTGTAACTTCAGAGTATTCGAAGTATGCTTCATCAACAACAATCAGAATTTCTGGGTTTTTGGATGCAATCTCGGATAAAACCTCCCTGTCAATTAGTGTTCCGGTGGGATTATTTGGAGTGCATAAAAATATCATCTTTGTTTTTGAAGTGATTGACTCATAAATTGATTCCACATCAAGTCTGTTTTCCTTTAAATCCCATTTTGCATATACTGGTATTGCCCCGTACTGTTTGAGGAGGTATTCATAATACATGTAGGAAGGCAAGGGCACGATGAATTCATCTCCTTCATCGATGAATGTCTTTGCAAGAACATCTATTATTTCATCTGCACCGTCTCCCCCAATGATTACCTGTGAATCGCTGACACCTGAGTAATCTGCAATTTCTGATACTAGTTCGTGGAGCTGGGATTCAGGGTATCTGTTAATAGTGGCCAGTTCCTCCATGATTGCATTTACCGCCTTAGGAGACGGCCCCCAGGGGTTTTCATTTGACCCTAGTTTAATGATATCCTCTTTTTTCAACCCGAAATCAGCAGCTATCTCATCCTGAGACCTGCCTGGGACATAAGAGTCCATTTCCTCAACAATTTGTCTTGGCTTCATATTAGTCTTCCTTATACTGTTTGGAGAGTTTCACATAGCGATCCGCATTGTTTTGAATCATTTCAATCTGTTCGGGAGTAACTTCCTTTACTGGCTTTGCCGGAACTCCCAATATTAAACTGCCTTCAGGAAATTCCTTTCCTTCGCTTACAACGGCTCCGGCACCGACAATTGAATTTTTTGAAATGTGAGCACCGTTAAGAACTGTTGCGTTCATTCCGATTAAAACATTATCATCAAGTCTACAGCCATGAACAACTGCACCGTGACCAACAGATACGTTTTCACCGATTTTTACCGGAAACCCGCTAGTGCAGTGAATAACACAGTTGTCCTGAACATTGGAATTTTTTCCGATCGTTATTGAGTCTGTGTCTCCTCTTACAACGGCTCCATGCCATATTGACACGTCTTCGCCCAATTCCACCTGACCGATTACCTGTGCACCAGGACATATTACTATAGAGTCTTTCTTATTTTCCATTAATATCGCCATTATTTATGTTTTTTATTTTTATCCTGTATGATATGATTCTGTTTTACCAGTACTCTTGTATCGGAGGGTACATCATCATATAACAAAACCCCTGAACCGATTGTGGAGTTGTGACCAACCTTAACACCCGGTGAGAAACTTGAGTTAATACCTGTTTTGACCGAATCGCCAATGATTGATCCGAGTTTACGCCTTCCACTGTCAATCATCTGGTTTTTGATTTTTGTTTTAACCGGTTGGTTGTCAAAACGCAGGTTTGCAATGTTGGTTCCCGCTGCGATGTTGCAGTTTGAACCTATTACAGAATCCCCGACATAACTCAAGTGACTGACATTGGTATTTTCCATGACGATTGAATTTTTGATTTCAACGGCATTTCCAACATGAACATTATCTCCGAAGTATGAATTGCCCCTTATATATGAGTTTGGGCCGATGTCACAGTTTTTGCCTATGTATACGTTGCCTTCAATGTATACTCCTGCTCTGATTATGCTTCCCTCATCCAGAAACAGTTCGCCGTGGATGTGGGCTCCCTGCTCAATTGTTCCCTTTATTTCTGTTTTAATTTGGCTTATGAGTTCTTCGTTGACTTCAATCAACTCCCATGGCCTTCCCACATCAATCCAATCCTTATCAGTGGTGTGGCCGATTACGTTTTTGCCTTCGGCAATCTGGAGAGATACCGAATCGGTGATTTCATATTCCCCTCTTTGTGAGATTCCGGTTTTGTCTATTTTATCAAAGATGTCTTTGTTGAAAACGTAAATTCCCGCATTGACCAGATTGCTTGGAGCCTCTTCTTTTTTCGGTTTTTCCACAATGCTTTTAATGTTTCCCTCTTCGATTTCAACCACACCAAATGCGGAAGGGTCTTCAACCTCAGTTAAAAGCATCAATGTGTCGGGTTTGAGGTAATTGAACTTTTTGATTATGTCATTTATGATTTCCTCATCCAGAATGATATCCCCATTCAGAACTATTAAACTGTCATCTATGAAGTCTTTTCCATAACTGATAGCATTGGCCGTTCCCAGAAAGTCCTTTTGAGTTTTGTAGGTTATGTTTACGCCAAAATCGCTACCGTCGCCAAAGTAATCCCGAACCATTTCTTCCTTATATCTTACTATTAATAAAATATCTTTAATTCCATTATCTCTTAATGATTCAATATTATATTGAATGATTGGTTTTCCAGCGACCGGCAACATGGTTTTAGGCTTTGTAAGTGTTAATGGCCTCATTCTTGAACCTTCACCAGCACTTAATATTATTGCTTTCACTTTTGTAATCCCCTTAAAAAATTATCTAATAATAATATATATTTTACTTCTTACTTATTAAATAAATTTTGTATTGTCAAATAATAATCATTATATAATATGTTTAATATAACTAGAATCATATTAGCTATGCTAATAGCAAAAATATAAAGGAGATAATAAAATGACTATATATGTTTGTTTACATTGTGAATACAGTTTTGATTCCGAAAAAGGCGACCCAGCATACAATATTCCAGCAGGAGCAACTCCTGCAGACATGCCTGATGATTGGGTTTGCCCAGAATGCGCAGCTTTAGGAATAGATGCATTTATCGCAGAAGATGAAAAATAAATTTATTCATCTTCAATTTAATTTTTTTATTTTATTTTACCTAAATATTCAAAAATACACAGACCTCTTTTATGTTGAAGTAAGAATCCTTGACTTCTATAAAGTTAAGGTAATTCAATGAATCCTACTACTTTTTAAGCTAACTTTACTATATTTAAAAAATATTTATATAAGTTAATAAGCAAATATAATAATTAGTACAACACAATTTTGTATTAATAATTTTTTATTCTTAAATTTAATAGTGTGGGAAATACAATGCAAAGAAGAAAAAAACTAATTATAGGTATTCTTTTAGTTATTCTCGTAGGGCTTTTAGCTTCAATATATGGAGCGTTGAATACTGGTCCAAATTTAACAGAAGAAGATAAGGATATACTCATATTAGCTGCTGACAAGTACGAGCAGTCCAACGGAGGAGTGGACATGGCATTTATGATTCACTTGGAAAACGGAAGTTTTAAAAACTACACACCAATTTATCCCGGAGACATGACACATCCGACACAACCCGCATCCAGCGCCATAGGTGGAGGCAAGATGTTTTTACACGATTCGCTCTATGACGGTGTGGAGGACGGTATGCAGTATGCGAAGGAAATCGTTGAAGCCAATACGAATATGACCGCAGATGCAGTTGTTGTTGTTTACGACGAAGGTGTGGACAATGTTATCAATTCGGTACGGCCACTGGAAGTGGACGGTCAGGAAACCAATCTAAGTGCAACAGATATTATTCGTGAAAACGACGCATATCAAGGATATCCTGGTAATGAAGGAGTTAGCGGTACAATGTCAAGAGGAGATGCAGTTATGGTGCTTGTTAAAGCACTGGCTCAGGCAGCTGCAAATCCTGATAAAAAAGCTACCATGATACAGTCAGCATTGGAAGAATATTCCAAAGGAAACATTATAATGCAACCTGAAGGTGCATTTACAAAATTGCTTGCTACAAAAGGAATAGAATCAATAGGTAGTTAATAAATTCAAAAAAATCTTTAAAGAAACTTTATTTTTCTTTAAAGAACACATTTTTTATTTCTTGAATTATCAAAAAAATAGAATTTTAAGATGATAAAAATCACCCTATAAGTTTTCATTAATTATTTTTACACAAACATCTCTGATTTTATTGGCTCTTTGAGCGTCACGGGACTCTAGAGTTATTCTGATATAGTCTTCAGTTCCTGAAGGCCTTACCAATACCCAACTGTCATCTTCAAATGTTAATCTGACACCATCAAGTGAATTTACATCAGCTATATCATCAAACGCACCTTTCAGGAGTCCTTCCATGTTTTCCATTACTTTGACTTTTGCTTGCTTAGAGCAGGTTATTTTTTCACGTATGTTTGGATAAGATGGAATTTGAGCAAGCAAATCAGACAGTTTACCTTCCTTTGAAACTATTTCAGCCATTCTCAATCCTGAAAGGATTCCGTCAGGACACATGCAAAAGTCAGGGTGCAGCCAAGTACCTGAAGGCTCACCTCCGAAAGCAGCATCTTTTTCAATGATTGCCTCTGCAACATTAACATCACCTACAGGAGTCCTTATAACTTCTCCGTTTACAGATTCATCCATACAAAGACCTGCATCCACTGTTGTTACGATGTCTCCGTCAAACTGTTTTGACATCAGTGCAAGAAGTGAATCAAATGGAGAAATATTTCCCTTTTCATCAACTGTAATCATTCTATCCGCATCACCGTCATGAGCAATACCCAAATCTGCTCCGATAGCCACAACGGTTTTCATTAATGTCTGGAGGTTTTCAGCATTTGGTTCGGGGTTGCGTCCGGGGAAGAATCCGTCCGGCTGTGAGTTTAGTGTTGTGACTTCACATCCCGCTTTTCTAAATACTAAAGGTGATATTTCGCTTCCGGCTCCTGATGCGCAGTCGATAACCACTTTAAGGCCTTGCCTAATGTCAACCCTATCCACAAGGTCGTCGATATACTGACCTTTGATTTCGTCGTTCACGCTTAACTTGCCGATGTCCTGCCAGCTGAATGAAATGTATGATTTGTCTGCATATATCTCTTCGATTTCACGTTCCTGTTTTTGTGTATATGCCATTCCGTTTTTATTCCACAACTTTATCCCATTGTATTGTGATGGGTTGTGTGATGCAGTAATCATTACTCCTGCATCTGCATCGAGTTTTTCAGTGGCATATCCTACCAGTGGCGTTGGAACCATTCCAATCGCTATAACGTCCACACCACTTTCCAGAAGTCCTGCAGATATTGCCTGTTCAAGCATCTTATTTGTTGTACGGGTATCATATCCAACCACTACAGTACCACTGTTTTTCAGATAATATGCAAGTGATTTTCCAACGTTAAGTGCAAGTTCACAGGTTACTTCACAACCTATTTTTCCTCTAATCCCTGATGTTCCAAAGAGTTTTTCCACCATGATTACACCTAAGCACCGAATTTGTGAGCATAGTTCATCAAATCCATCATGATGTTCATCACATCAGATCCTCTGAGTCGGTTAAGTCCGCCTTTAGCACATGCCCTTTCTGAAAATTCACACACATCATCCACTCTAACTTCAGGACCTCTGATAAGTACAGGCACAGGATCTCCTGAGTGATTCATTACTGATATTGGGGTTGAATGATCTGCTGTGAGGTAAATGTAGACATCATCAAGTTTGATTATTTCACTCATTACAACTTCATCGACTTTCTCTATGAATTCCTTTTTTTCTATGATTTGCCCGTCATGACCCGCTTCGTCGGCTCCATCGATGTTTATAAGGAAAAAGTCATGGTCAGAGTTTTTAACCTGGTCAATTATTGTGTCCCGAATGTTGTTGAGGTTTGTATCTATTCCTCCAGTTACATCATCCATTTCAATAATGTCCATTCCGGCAAATCTTCCGATTCCCATAATCAGACCTGTTTCGGCGATACATGCGGAGTTGACTTTATATTTTTCGTTCAATGATTCTACAACAGGCACCTCTCCTGCTCCACGTGGAATTACGATGTTTGCCGGAGGTTTGCCTTCTTTGATTCTTTTTAAGTTAACCGGATGGTCTTTAACCATTTCATATGTTTTAACTACAAGTTTATTTAAAATGTCTGCTGTTCGGGCGGCTTCAGGTGTGTCGTCCAATGGTTTAACCTCTTTTGGCCTGTTGCCTTCGACTTTAGGATCTGCGTCACTCACCCTACCTGACAAACCATCTCCTCTAAGTACAAGAACTGCCCTGTGACCTGTTGATTCCTTGAAGATGATTTTAATATCGGGATATTCCTCCAGAACCATGGTATTTAATTCATCCACAATCTGTTTGGTGCCTTCCTTGATTCTTCCGGCACGCCTGTCTGTTACAATCAGATTCTCATCAGCAGTTGAGAAGTTACATCTGAATGCAATATCTCCCGGAAGAACTTCCACACCAACACCGTTTGCTTCAAAAGGACCTCTTCCAGTGTAGACTTCATAAGGATCATATCCCAGAATAGACAGATGTGCAGTGTCACTTCCAGGAATGATTCCAGGAGCAATGGAATCCATTATACCAGTGATTCCTTCAGCCGCCATCTTATCCATGTTTGGAGTGTTTGCAGCTTCAAGAGGAGTTTTATTTCCCAATTCCTTAATTGGACGGTCACCCATACCATCCATAATCAAAATAATACCTTTCATTAAATATCACCTTTAAAATAATATATTCAATAATAACTTTAGTATTTAATAATTAAAATAATTTATTTATTGAAATTTATGACCCTGTCAAATTATGCAGGGTAAATTCCATCATTTTCACGCTTAATCTCCAACCATTTTTTAAGCATCAAATCAGACAAAACATATTCCCCATCATATGTATACATTATTATGCCTTTATTTAAAAGAGAATGAATATATTTAGTTATAGTTGATTTAGCATAAGAAAATTCATTATATAGTTTAGACCAGTTGACATTTTCATTTTCAACCACGTATATAATTATTTCCTTTTCAATAGAATTCAAAGTTCCCCAAACATATAACCACATCACCACAATCTGATCAACATTCAACAATAACTTCTCTTTAATTACCTCATCATCACATGCCTTATCTGTGAGTAATATTGAAGATAGACTATTAATATATGTGGAAATTCCTTTAGTGCATGCATAGAATCTTTCAAAACCATTTTCTGTAAATTTTAAATTAGGTAACCGTTCGTCAAGATATCTTTTAGTGGATTGCTTTGAAAATGGATCAATATTAAACTGTAACATTCGCCCACCAAACGCCCCGTTTTGTCCATTAATCATGTTGATTATATTGGATGTTTGAGAAACTGAACCTGTGAAGATATAACCGACATTATATTGTTCCTGATTATAACTTCTAATTAGCCAGAAAAATGCTTCAGGATTTTCTAAGCAATCCAATAATTGAAATTCATCAATGACAATGATAACTCCCTTAATTTCATCTGATGAATCAACTATCATTTGAGGAAATTTCATTGCAAATTTACTCAGTTTAAGATAATTTTCTTTTATTTCAGGCAATTTCAAATTAGATAAATTAATATTGTTAAAGTCATAATCCTGTAATTTTAATTGTTTAAAAAAAATCAGAGATTTTATTTTTAATTTTTTTGTAAATCGTATCGTTTTCACTTATTAATCCATTAACTTTAGTTAAAATTTCTTTTATAACTTCTTTTTCAGTTAAATTTCCTTTTTGACCACCATAAGTTCTGGATAAATCAATATATACTGTTAAAAATTTATCCGGTTGGTCATTTAAAATTTTTTTAAGTAAAAATGTTTTTCCAACACCTCTATATCCGATTACCAAAATTGGATTTGCAATATCCATTTCTAATAATGCTAAATTTGCGTTTATTTGCTTTATTTCCTTTGTTCTATTGATAGTTAAAAACCAAAATTATTATAAAAATTTTTCCACCGATTTTTTAAAAAATGACTCATTATAAAAAATTTTATAGTACTCTTCTTTAAAAATTGATATTAATTTCTCACGATCAGTTATTGTAGGGTCGTAAATTAGTCTTTTAATGGATTTCCAAACTTGTTCAATAGGATTATACCAGGGAGTATATGCGGGAAGGTAGATTAATTTAATTTTTAATAACTCACAAAATTTTTTAAATTGAGTATTATGATGAGGTCTATAATTAACCAAAATGATAACTAT
>CACYBU010000044.1 GCA_902772665.1 uncultured Methanobrevibacter sp.
ACATCAACACTACTGCATATTCAATCAACATAGAATAATGCTTGAAAAACAAATCAATGATTTATCAACAGAATTACATTCACATATACAATCATTAAACGCTTTAAAAACTGGAAGAAATTATACAACTGCTGATTATAGAGAAACAAAAGAAGCAATTAAATTATTAAATGAAGATTTAAGTAATTTAAGAGAATTTGAAAAAAGAATAAAAAATAAGGAGGTTAAAGGCTATGGATATCAATAAATGGGAAAATATACGATATTGGAGCTTCAAAGGCAGATACACTCCAAGACCAGAACAGATCCGCATCATTGATGAAATTGTTGATGCTATGGATATGGGATTCAAGAATATTATTCTTGAAGCTGGAACAGGTATCGGAAAATCTGCAATAGCAGTCACAATAGCAAATATGGTCAGGGATAGTTACATCTGCACAATGACAAATCAACTTCAAAGCCAGTATTTAGATGATTTTGCAGATAAACTCACAGAAATCAAGGGCAGAAGTAATTACGCATGTAATTATCAAGGATACTGTGATGATTGCCAAATGGAAGAAGATAATGAATATAAATGCAATGACTGCCCATATACATGGGCCTTAAGAAGGGCATTGAATTCAAAGAACATCATAACCAATTATGATTATTTATTCTATGCGGGAGCATATGCCGGATTATTCAAACCTAGACAATTATTAATCTTGGATGAGACTCATAATTTTGAGAAAAAAATAATGAATCTGGTATCAAGTGAATTAAACCGTAAAACAATCATCCGCAGATATGGTTTTGATATATTTGAACCTGTTAAAAATGGTGGCACATTAAAAAGCATATCAGAATATGGGTATTGGGTTAATATACTTGAGAAGTTAATTCAAACTATTAAGTCTAAGTTTCCACGTAATCAAAAAGAAGCTAAAAGAAATGAAAGAGCAGTAATCCGTTATGGGTTATTAATTAATCAATTAACTAATGATAAATGGGTTATTGAATTACCAACCAAAAAAGAGATTTTAGCAGATAAAGACTACAATACTGGTTTAAAAGTTGAATTTAAACCTATAATGATTAAAGAATATACTAATACATTACTTAATTTTGGTGAAACAAGACTATTCTTAACAGGAACTTTAGGGAATAAGGAAAAATTCTGTAATTGGATTGGTATTGATCCAACTGAAACTTATTATATTTATCAGAAAAGTCCTTTTCCTGTAGAGCATAGGCCTATCTTAAAAGAGTATGTTAAAAGTATGAGTGGTTTTAATCCAAACCACAGTCCAAAGTGGAAGGATAATAAAGTCTTGGATAAAATAGTTGAAATCATCCACAAACATCCTTACGAAAAAGGAGTTATACATACATCAAGCAACCAGCAAGCATGGTGGATTAAAAAAACATTGAATAGTAAAAAGATATGGGTTGCTCAAGGGGCATCACGTGAAGAAACTATCAACCGTTTTGAAAAATCAAGAAAACCAGTAATCCTTGTTGGTGCAGGAATTAAGGATGGTGTGGATTTCAAAGGAGATAAGTGTAGATTCCAGATAATGTTTAAAATGCCATTCCCAAGTTTAGCTTCAACACAGATTAACATCCGTAAACATTATGATAAAGTATGGTATGCGTACCAGACAATAATGCCGCTGATGCAAGCTTATGGCCGTGGAATACGTGATATGGATGACCATTGCGTTATGTATGTATTAGATTCTGATTTCGACCGTCTTGTTAAGAATTATAAATATCTTTTTAATGAGTATTTCCTTGAAGCGATTAAGGGGAATGTGAAACCGAAGCCTGTGCCAAAGCCAGTACGTGTTAATGGGGGTAAATAAATGTCTGTTAAAGAAATTAAAAATGCAAATGATATAATGCATTTGGATGTTGTTGAACTATTTGGTTTACTTGCAGCCATGGCTACTGAAGATGAATGTGATGTAAATATGGAAGTTCATAACCTTAGCAGTGAGTTTAAATTTTATGTGTCCTGTGAAAGAGTGCAGGATGCTGAAGAAGAGTCAATTATTGATAAAATTAAAAGGTGGTTTAAATGAGTAATTTGAACGAAGAAGATATTGCAAAATATCAAGAAACTAAAGGACTATTTGAAGTTAGGTTATTAAAAATTCCAGTATTTGATCAAGAAACTGGTGCGGAAATTAAAACTGACGAACAATATACAGTGTGCAGTAAATATTTTGGCAGTGAAAATTATCCATGTTATGATGAAAGAACTGCAAATGAATTATGTGACTTCATGAATGTTTTAACCAGGAAATGTAATTTAGATGATGAATTACCAGAACCAATAAATCTGAAGCATTTACAATTGGAAGGTAATGACTTATTCATGAATTTAGCATCAAAAATCAATGAAAAACATGAGTTAATCAGACAACTCCAAGAAGCTAAAAATCATGAATTAGCCTCTAAAATAGATTACACTCACAAATGTAATCAGATGAAATTACATCCTGACAAGGTTAAAGGAGTATTAGAGTTATCTAAAAATCCTACTGAAAAACAAATAACCGCTTATTGTGAAGAGAAATATCAACGTGAATTTGAGATGTATACTGTGGCTAAAGCTAACACTAGTTTATTAAACACTAAACTTGATTTAATTAACGATTACATTAGCTTAGAGAAGTATATTATTAGGAGGAGGTTAAAATGAAACAAACAACAATTGCAGCATTAGCACGTTTACTTGAAAGAGAAGTTACTGTTTACACTTTAGGACTAAGGGTAAAAGGTGAAGTATTTTTAATTGATACTGATTTACGAATAATTGGAGTAAAACCAGTGATTAAAGAAGAAGAGCCTTTACTGATAGATATTAAGTCTATTACAGCTATTCAAGCTACAGATATTGGGGATATCCTGTATGAATGAGCAAGTTGACATTTGCAGATGGTGCAACAGGAACGGCGAATGTTTATTATTCGATGTAATATGTGATGGGAATTGTGGTGTAAAATCATGAGTATATTTAATCTCATATACGCCATTTTATTCTTTATTTTACTATGCGTATTGGTCTATGCACATTTACGAGAATGGGGTTTGTTAAAATGAAATCCGGAGTAAACATTGATTGTAATTATATCGTTCGTGTAAATAAATTAATGGAAAACTTGGAGTTGCCAAGGCCAAGTAAAAAGATAACTGATGTTGATGGTAAAAGATTACCAATAATCAGTGTGGAGTGTGAAGTGTGAAAACTTGCAGCAACTGCAAACATGCAGATGAATATATCCCACTATGGATCTATCCTTATGGGGACCCCAGATGTAGTGTTCATCACAGGAATATATGTCCTGAGGATAGTTGTGATGATTTTGAATTGATTGGAAGATTAAGCAGGTGATGTGGAATGACTGAATTTTGTTTAAATTACAGAATAGATATGTTTAATCCAGTATTCCTAACAGAAACAACAAATTTACTTATATTTGTTAATGATATTGGAGATTTTTTAACTTGTCATTTAGATTACTGGGGATTATTATGGCGATTATTAGGATTAGTAAAGGAGTTAGGAAAATGACTAAACGATTTCAAATAGATGATGATGGGGATATTAGCGAATTTGACTCTAATGGTAAATGGGTTGATTCTTGGCAGTATGCCAATGGAGAACATTGGGAAAGTTTATGTAATGAATTAAATCAGTTATCTGATGAGAAGGAGCAGTTAAAACAAGAGAATAATAAACTTAAAAGATTTGAATATGGTGGAGAGCATATTCGATTATCTATTAATATTGAAACTGGGGATTTACAAAGACATATTTATGCTACTGGTCAATGGTTCGGAGATTTTGATAGAGTATTGGTGGATAATATAATTTCAAAGGAAGATTATCAGAAATTTATTGATAGAGTAATTGAAGTGTATAATACTGAATTTAAAAAGAGGGATTTAGAATGACTAAAAGAAAACTAAAAGTCATATATCAATTTGAAAAATGGGAGGAATATGACCATTTCCTAACTGATCAAGAAATTAATCATATTGGATTAAAAATGGCAAAAGAAAAAGGAGTACGATTTGTGGGATTTGAAGATAAAATGATAAGGAGTTTAAAATGAGTGAAATAATTGAAAAAAACAAAATGTTCCTGGTAAAAAGTGAGTTTGGAAGTTACTCATTCAACAACAGAAAAACAGCAGAACAACTAAACTACCATTTAGACAATTATGAAAAAATCAATAAAACATCGCAGGAAACCGAAAAAACATTAGACCATATAACCAAAGGAGTCATCCAACTTCAAATGGATTTATCAATAATCCAAGAGGACTTGAATAAAATCAAAAAGGAGCTAAAAATATGAAAGAGTTAGACGAAAGAATAAAGGAAATGATGATGTTAAAAGATTGCAATAACAAAATCAATAATTTCAATGAAATTAGCAATTATTTAACCCACTACTCAACCGCAACAGTCTACATAATCCCTAAAAAATACAAAAAAACAATCATAAATGAATTAGACCAGTTCATAAACACCTACGGTATTCCCACAACATATGAAATAAACCTTGCAGATGATGATGAAAATATTACCCTCACATTATTTAATTTTGGAGTAATGCAAAGAGAACACATCCTAAAAGAGTTGAAAAAAAGATGAACACAATAATTATAGACACACGTGAAACCCATAGGATAGACGCTGCAAAGAAATTCTTTGAAGATAAAAAATACCAGGTAAAAATCCAACAAGAAAAAACTGGAGATTACATCTTCAACAATAAAGTAGTAATGGAGTTTAAGACATGGAGTGATTTCATAAGCAGCATAACAGATCATCGATTATTCAATGAAACAATATCCCAAATGGAAGAATATGAAATACACTTCCTTGTACTACATGGAACCAACCGTGATTATAAAGCTGCAATGGATTATACTGGTTTAGATGATAAGCATGTTACTGGAGCAATCGCAAGATTAAACACATTCACCAAAGTAATCCGAGGTACAGGAACACTAGAAGATACTTTTGAGTTAATGAGAATAACTGCAGAAAAATGTTTAGATAACAAAACAATATGCAAAGGATTCGGAACCAAAAGCATAAATAAAGCATTCAACGTCCTATGCTTTTGTGTAGATGATATCAACAGTGAAAGAGCAAAAGCAATAGTAAATACTTTAGGTTTAACTACCTTTCAGGATGTATGCAGACTCACCTATGATGATTTAATTAAAGTTCATGGAATTGGAGATGTTTTAGCAAATAACATATTAGAGGCAATAGGCGAATGAAACCCTTAAACGAACGATTATACATTTACATCATTGGAATGTGGTATGAATCACGATGTAAAG
>CACYBU010000045.1 GCA_902772665.1 uncultured Methanobrevibacter sp.
ACGTGGCAGGCTAGAGTCTTAACCAGGCTGGACTAACACCGCATAAAAACTAACAACAAATAAACTTATGTTTTAATAATATATAAATGTTTCGTTTGTAAAAAAAATTAAGAAAAAACAGTCAGATTTTTCTTGCAGTAACGCAAATCCAATCATTTTCATCATTAATATATGCTTTAAAATCTTCAAAACCTGTTTTTTCAAGAGATTCCCTTAAAACGTCCTCAGAATAGATTTTCATGTCAAGTAATTCAACCAAATCATCATATTTTTCCATTTCGCCTTCCCTGTAAACTGCCTCATTGCAGAAAAATACAAGACCTCCTTTTTTCAAAACCCTGTTAACTTCAGCAAGATCGTTGATAAAGTCAGGCCAGAAGTAAATTGTTTCAAAACCGGTTACGATATCAAAGGTTTCATCATAAAAAGGTATTTTTGAAACAGATCCCTGCAATACGTTTACAATACCCCTGTCAATAGCATCTTTATTTAATTCACTGGATTTTTCAACACTTACATCTGAATAATCAATTCCAACAACTCTGCCGTCATCTGATATTAGCTGTGCGAATCTTTCAAGGTTTCTTCCGCCACCGCAACCTATATCCAAAATTTTAGAATCCTTTTTAATTTCAAAATGAGTTACTCCCCACTGAGCCATTGTCTCATGGGATTCGTTCATTCTGTCGAGTATCTGATGACCCAATTCTCCTTCAGGTTTTCTTGCATTTTTAATAAGTTCCCTGTCTTCAATATGATGACCTGTGTTTACTTTATCGTTATCATTCATAATATCACTTTTTCATTCCTTTACGAGTTTTAATAGCTTGTCCGGTTTTAAATTGTTCTATTTCACAAGCGCTGAGCATTGCTTTTCCATAGGCAAGAAGTTTGTCATCTTCATTAACAATTAAAACCTCATCTTTGGCACGGATATTTTCATCACATTCAACTACGAATTTACAGAATACACTTTTTCCGTCAAGTGCAAATGGTTCTGAGTCCTTATTGACAACAACTCTGTTTTTGGGATATGGCATTGCATTGTGAAGTCTTCTGGCACCTTCCTTTGATAGAATAAGATAGGAATCAGATGCTCTCATATTAACAATCAGGACATTGCCATCATAGATATGTCTGATTTTGCCGGTTTTTTTACTTTTTTCAATGTTGATATCTCCTGTGAACAATGCTTTTCCTGCTCCGGTACCGAACTGGTATTCTGCAATTGCCTTAACTTTTTTAATATCATCCTTTTTATATCGGATATCATCTGATAAACTGTATTTAGTGTATATTTCGCTGCCCAGGTCATTTATGATTCTTGTGTGGATTAAAACCTGTTCGTAATATTCGCCAAATTCATTGATAAAGTCTTCAATAAACTCTATACTGTCAACGTCACGGGTTTTGGGAGCATCGCTTTGACTTAACGGATATACCTCATCAATGTCGAGAGGTATCAGTCCGAATGGAATGTCCATGACCATGAAATCAGTGTTATCCAAATCAATTTCCCTTTCTTCACCGTAAACGTAGAATTCACCAAGTTTTCCGGAGATGAATTTGGAATATGGTTTTCTTGTCGGAGGCAATATTACCAGGTCACGTTTTTTGGGCATTTCACGTAATTTCTGCATGTGCCTTAATACTTCAGGTCTTAAAAGAGATTCTGGACCGGTGTAGAAAAATGCTGACTTTTTGCTTCTCGGATCGTATTTTTCCAAATCCTCGGCGTAATTTCCCAGTTGTCTTTGAGCTTCAAGAAGTGCTGGGTGGGCACGGCATCTCTCTTCAACCAGTTCCATCAGGTTTCCATCATAAATTGCCTGTCTGATTAATCTTATCTCTGCAAATGAAACGTGGAGATTGTGCTGAGCGATTAAATCTCTTCTTTTCTCCTTTGGCATTGCCCTTAAATCATCTGGAGTGTAACTGGTACATACCTCACATGAACACGGCATTTCCTGGAGGTTTTCAAGTTTAAATGTGCCTCTTGTGGAAAGAAGCCTGTCGTCTTCAGCGTATAGAATATATGCTGCTGAGTCAAACAGATCACATCCCATAGCCACACAGAGTGCAAATATCATCGGATGACCTGCGCCCATCAGATGGCGAGGGACAGTGTCTGAGAGGTCTTTCATGGTATTCATCACAACATCAACAAGATCCCTGTAATGGTATGATTCCATTAGCGGCACAACGGCACCTATTGGATATAAATCTGCGTCGAGTTTAGATAATTCCCTTGCGCATTCACGTCTTAAATCAAGAAATGTTGAACCCTGCACTACGGAGTTTAAAAGCATTTCCATATTCTGCTCTTTCTTATAATTTATTGCTTCACGAGCCCTTTCAATAGTGATTTCCATATCGCTTTCGGCTTTTTCCCTTTCAACGAATGGAGCGGTCGGAATGTCAAGGCTTGTCCCGATGTCAGTTTTAATCAGTTCCTGAAACTCTATTACTTCCCTGTTTGTTATTTCCACATCCCCATAAACGGACAACTGAAAAGAACCTGAATCTGTCATTACAGGACCGTCAAAGTTAATCAGCTTATGTAGACCTTCATCAATTGCCTTTTTCTTTAAATCTTCATCTTTATAAATTAGATAAGCATTAGTAATTACGATATCTGCACCGTATTTGCCTACATCAATGACCTGCTTGCGGGGATGAATAACCGGCATCAGTGCAGGGGTTTTTACATTGCCATGCCTGGTTTTTAAAACACCGACACGGCCTTTTCCATCTTTTGCTTTAATCTCAAACATTTTACTTGACCTTTTTAAAATTCGTTGAAATAAGATTTAAACTAGAGATTATATAAATTTTGCTCATAAAAGACAGTTTGTAAAAAAAAGTTATCACGAAATACTGATTTGAAAATTAAAAAGAAAAATGGGAGGTTAAGCAAACTTAACCTGAAATGTACTTTGTTTAACCATCTTCTTTTTTTTAAGTGTTTGAAGGGTGTGTTTTTTCAGGACTTTAATAGATTTATTTCGTGTTTTTTTGAAATATCCCGAATTAAGGAGATTTATTATAGTCAGATATCAAAAGGGACATTTCAATCCTTAGTCAAGTATTTTAAATCAACTTTTTTGAAATTAGGTGTGATATTTTCCAAATGAATGAAACAAATTTGACTTGAAATTTTAAGTGAATTTTGAGGACTATTGGAAATATCTAAATATTTATCATCCTTGGAGAAAGCTAAATCAATAGGCATATCCTGTATAGAATCTACTAAATTAAGAATTAAAATCTATTAACTTTTCCATCAGAATTTATCATCATCACAAAAGTGCATCTTGATAAACTGTCAGGATCCCTCACCCTTTGTTCGTACAAAGTCTTATTTTTCAATATTTTATATTTCGATTTTCAATGACAATCCCCATTATTGTAAAAAAATTTTACCTTAAATTTCGCAAAATTATTACAATACTTAGGATTGACAGTTATTATTATAAAAATAATACTATATAAATGTTTTTATTAAAAAACAAGCAATTATTTAATACTAATTAGAAAAATAAGCATTTTTAGCTAAAAAATTAAATGGCTTAAACCCGTTTAAATCGGCTCCCATTACCTAAAGACAAATGAATTTTGATGCCATGTCCTGAAACTTAACTGTATCAAATATGAATGTACAAGCCCCAATCAGATTGAATATGATTAAAACAATCTATTTTAAATAAAATATTATATAATTTGACTAGTTTAATGAAAATATCATAAATTTACAGCAGATTATATAAAAAAAGAATAGAAATTAAAAATGCTTTTAAAAATTCCTAAATTCTAAACAAATGAAAATTAAGGAGTATTTTTAAAAATAAGTCAAAATCCATATAATTTTGATAAACTAAATTAGCGTGAAAATTATGAGAACCCCGGCAAACGAGAATAAATAAACCCATTTTAAGCTCGTTTAATCGAAAACTACCATTACAAGACTTTTTATTGCTAAATTCAAGCATATGATGGAATTTAATTTTAAAGGTAAAATTACCCCAAATCAACCTGTAGTAAACTGCATTTTAGAATTTGGAAATGCAAATCAAATTAAACATTCAATAGCAAAACAAAATCGACTAGAAATATTCCTTTAAGACCATTATATTAAGAATTTCAAATCGTCTAATTTGACATTGATGACAATCAATTTATAAATTAATCATGTGAATTTTTTAAAATTAGGAATTTAAAACATAGTACTTTAAAAAATCAAAGAATAAAAAATATATCTAGGCAATTTAACCATAGATAAACTTTGAATAGGCAAAATTACCAAATTTAATACACTTTTAAAAATGTTGTGACTAAACTGCATATCCATACCACAGCTGCCACCACCATACAATCATCGAGATAATGCATCCTGCATACAGTGCAATCAGACACAGCATCATCCACAGCAATATCATTGCAATACCCAATGTAACATTACCTCATATACAGTCCAATACGAGCCATGAAAAAGGACAATACCACTGCAATTACAACGTTTGCCATAATATCACAACCTCTAGAGTGACTTGAAATAATCAAATATTTAAAGTTTCAGTAACTAAACTAACACCTAGATAAAATGAGTTATGAAAATAGTGCCAGAATAATAAATGACGATATTTTTGATTTGGTGAATGAAACTTTTAGCCGGGAAAAAAGTAGTCGAAATATTGAAGGAAGGGTTAATTTTTTTGATACTTACAAAAATTATTTTGTTTTAACTGATGATGGATCTTATTCTATTAATTCTAAAGAAATAAATCATAAAGTTGAAACATTACATACATCTACCGGGGCAATAAGTGAATCATTTGAAAAATTTATCAAACCGATGAAATTCGATTACACCGAAAACATTGCCGTTTTAGACATATGTGCCGGACTGGGGTATAATACCTCAGCGGCAATTGCAAATTTCATGAAAAATTCAAAAGCAAATCTGACAATAGACATGGTTGAAATATCAAAGGCAACATTGGCCTGTGGACTGCTGGTACCTTCACCAATCCCCGAACACAACATTACCAAAAAAGCCATTGAAAACGAACTTATTATGCAGGACTATGCCACATTGAGTCTTGAAACAACCGAAATTCCTGAAAATATCAGCATCAATGTCTTTATTGAAGATGCAAGACAAACCGTCCAGAAACTGGATGACAATACATATGACGCAATATTTCTTGACCCCTTCAGCCAGAATATGGCTCCAGAATTATTTTCACTTGAGTTTTTCCGTGAATTCAGACGAATTATAAAAAACGACGGAATAATAGCAACCTACACCTCATCAGCACCTGTAAGGGCAGGATTTATTGAAGCTGATTTCTACATTGGTCTGGGTCCGATATTTGGAAGAATGCAGGGAGGAAGCCTTGCAAGTCCAAATCCGGAAATGCTTGACTGGTCACTTCCAAAAAATGATGAAATTAGAATTGCCCTGTCAGATGTAGGGATACCATTCAGAGATCCCGGTCTGAACAATGAAAGCAAAGACATTCTAAATGAAAGAACTCTCAAAAGACAGAATGCCCGCCACAACACAAAAATCTCATCCGCCGTTAAAACACCAATTTTTTTAGGCCAAAAAATGAATGATGAAAAATTAAAAAGAAGGGTTGAACGAAATCTCACAAAAATGAACATACCATCAACAACCTCGCCTCAGGCAATCTATATCGTTGAAGTTGAAGATGACTACAGAAAAAAACAGGATTTTGAAAATAATTCCAGAAACAGAATCCTTGAAATGAAAAAAAGATTAAAAAAAGTTAAAAAAGGAGAAATTAAATTTTAACATAATTTCCACTTTTAAGTAGATATGCTTCCATTTTTGATGATTTTACTGGACCGGAGACAACAGTTAACTTTTTAGGATGAGAATATACATGTTCCAAACCGAAAACTGAGAAATCCGCATCACAGTGGTCACAGAAAATCATACCTTCAGTACTGCCGGGTTCTCTTCTACCGGTTGCAGAGAAAATACCTACTTCAGTTTTTTCATCTCCCGCCCAGAAGACATCCCAGTACAAATCATGACTGCCACAGTATGGACAAGTTCTTTCAAACTCTGTCATATACCATGTGTATCCGTATTTGGATTCTTCACCTGGAGCGGAAGGTCTTCCGATAGCAAGGATTGTTTTTCCATCTTCAGAAACACCATATTTACTATAAGAAACTCCAACTCTGTCAGTAACAACGGAAATATGGCGAGTTACAGTATAACCTGTGCTTAAATCTTTACATACCACCTTATATTTCCCTTTTGGAAGCTTAAAATCAGCACTTGCAAAACCTTTTGAATTGGTTTTTACAATGTGTGAAACACCGTTGATTTTAATTTCCATTTTAGTATTTTTAGCAATACTCCCATCCTGTTTTAAGAGTTGAGCCTGGAATGAAGATTCCATATTCTCAATTGCAGCAATATCATGGGCATAAACTGATGCCAGTTTTACCGTGACTTTTTTATCCAATACATAACCTGTATAAGGATCAACTGATTTAAAATTATATTTCCCTTTATCCAATTTGAATTTGACAGTTGCAACACCCTTGGCATTGGTTTTAGCTGTCTTTTTAGCTCCATCAACATAAACTATTACTTTTTTATTTTTAACCAATTTTTCATTCTTATACAAAGTTACTTTGAATTTGTATGTTCTACCTGTAAAAGCAGTCATTGAATCAGCATACAATGTTGGGAAAACTTTTATAGTATTTTTAACCGTTTCACCAGTACTCGGATTAACAGCGCTGATTTTATAGGTTCCCGGATTAACAGAAATTGCCAGACTTGCCTTACCTTTACTGTTGGTTTTTTTATAAAAAGTATTTCCGCAATATTTAAATTTGATATACTTTTTAGGTAAAACATTACCGTTTTTACCATAAAATGTTGCAGTGAACCTTTTGGAACTTTTATAATGTTTTTTCAAGTTGGAAGTTGAAACTGAATGTTTTACAGTAATTTTATGAGAAACCTGATACCCGTTAGGATGAATTGCCAAAACGGTGTAGTGACCCACCTCCAGATTTACCTTGAGACTGGCCATTCCTTTTGAATTGGTTTTTTTGGTGTAGGTTTTGCCATTGAGTTTAAATTTAACATTGGTATTTTTAAGTGCATTGCCGTTGCTATCTAGAAATTTTGCAGAATATTTTTTAGAACTTTTATATGTTGTTGTAAAATCACTGGCAGTTATAACAGGCAATACTTTAATTTTACTGGTTACATTAGTATAACTGCCATAACATGCAGAAACCACATAGTCCCCAGTGCTTAAATCAAGAGGAATTGCTATTTTTCCATTGGAATCAGTAGTTTTATTGTAAATCTTATTGTTTATATTTATGATGACAGAAGCATCACTGACAGGACTGCTTGCCTGAGATAAAACTACTTCATAATTAACTGTTCCCTTATAATACATATTTACATCTTTACTACTTAATTCATAATCATCACCAGAAGAATTAGAGGTAGCAAGGACTTCATTTGTAGACAAATCATTTACATCCCCCGAAGGAGGTTCTTCATCTACATCATTAATCCCGATATCATCAGTTGAGTTTGTATCAACAGCCGAAACTGCACACAAAGACAACATAAATACAAGGATTATTAAAAGTAAATTCATTTTTTTATTAAACATACGTTAACTCCATTAACATTTGTTCGTACTTATTCATATAACCTTTTTTATATAAAAAGCTTTTGATTTTCAAAAAGAGCTCAAAGAATCTTAATTAATAAAAAATAAGACATAAAAATCTTATAAAAAATAATAATAACTTAAACTGAATGAAACTAATAACAAAATGATAATTTATATGGAAATTAACCTATTAAAAATATAGAATAATTAAAAAATGTTTACTAAAATATAAGATAATTATCGACTATTCCAACAGTAAAAACCGCCGTGAAAAAAGAATAATTAAAATTAAAAGAAGAAATTAATAAAAATAGAATTTTAAATCCTTAAATGAAGAAATGAAAAGTAGAATAAGCTTATTCTACTGTAACACATTTTGCAAGGTTTTTAGGTTTATCCGGGTCGTGACCCTTCTCAAGAGTAATATAATAAGCTATTAATTGCAACGGAACAATATAAACCAATGGTGCAATTATCTCTTTAACTTCACTGTTTATTGCTATAACATCATTAGCTTTGGTTTTTAAAGAATCATCATCACATGATCCGATAGCCAACACATTAGCACCACGAGACTTCACTTCCTCCAGATTACTCATTGTTTTTCTGTAGTTATCTCCAGGAGGAATTATCACAACGACCGGAATTCCCTCATCAATCAAAGCCAAAGGTCCGTGTTTAAGTTCACCGGCAGCATAACCTTCCCCATGAATATATGTGATTTCCTTAAGCTTAAGAGCTCCTTCAAGTGCAGTAGGATATGAATAACCTCTGCCGAGATAGAAGAAGTCACGTGCATAGTTATATCTTTTTGACAGTTCCTTAATTAAATCAACACTTTCCAGTGCCTCATCGATAAAGTCAGGCACCCCGTCAAGTTCTTTTAGAAGTTCATTATTTTTAGAAACTAGTGCAGCAAACAGATATATTGCTGTTAACTGGGCAACATAGGTTTTGGTTGCTGCAACTCCAATTTCAGGACCTGCTTGGGTTTGAATAACATACTGAGCTCTTCTTGTAATTGATGAACCAGCAACATTGACAATACCCAACGTCTTCGAAGTTTTGTTGGCCACATCCAGTGCCTTAAGTGAATCAGCAGTTTCACCTGACTGAGATATGAAAACTACCAGTGTCTTATCATTTAAAGTGTTGGCAGAGTATTTAAACTCAGATGCCAGAATCACATCAGTCGGGATTCCAGCAAGGGATTCTATTAAATATTTTCCTGTCAGGGAAGCATGATAGGATGTTCCACATGCAACAAAGCATATTCTTTGAATATCTCCTGCATCATCAATGATTTCCTGAATATTGTCCCTTTGAGTTAAAGTATTTCTGACTGCAATTGCCTGTTCGTTGATTTCTTTTATCATGAAGTGGTCATAACCTTCCTTTTCGGCCATTTCAGGTGTCCAGTTAATAGTGTCAATTTCCTTGTTGACCACATTGTCGAATTCATCATGAACCACAACACCACTCTTATCCAGAATGACTATTTCACCCTTCTCTGGATATATTATGTCACGTGCGTATTTTAAAATGGCCGGAGAATCTGATGCAAGGTAATATCCGTCTTCACCGATTCCAACAATTAGCGGAGAATCCTTACGGGTTGCAACAATCTTGTCCGGTTCATCAAGAGATATTGCCGCTATCGCATAAGCCCCGTCAATAACGTCGATTGTTTTTCTAACTGCATGTTCAAGGTCGAAACCTTCATCCATGAACTTCTGAATCAAATGGGGGATGACCTCGGTATCAGTATCCGATTTAAATACATGACCTTCAAGAATCAGTTTCTCTTTAATTTCAAGATAATTTTCAATAATACCATTGTGCACCACAGCAACGGTATTTTCTTCATCAATATGAGGATGTGAATTTAATTTGGACGGATCTCCATGTGTTGCCCATCTAACATGAGCTATACCGAACTTTCCAGGTAAATCTGTGAGATCTAATTTTTTATCCACTTCTTCAATTTTTCCCTTGTCTTTTTTGATATGGATTTTGTCTTCACTAAAAGTAGCCAGACCTATTGAATCATATCCCCTGTATTCCAGTTTGGATATGCAATCAAATAGAATTGGCGCCACATCTTCATCATCCTTCAGTATGCATCCTACAATTCCACACATTCAAAATCACCTTTGATAATCGTAAATATCTTTATACATTTTCACAACATCCCCAATGATTAAAATTGCCGGAGTGTTGATTTTTTTATCTGCAATATCTCCCAGTGTCCCAAATACCAAGTTTTCATCAGGCAGTGTTCCACTTTCAACTGCACATACCGGAGTGTCAACCGGGCGATATTTCATGATTTCAGCAGTATTTTCCTTAATATTACCTATACCCATCAAGATAATTAAAGTATCAGCTGTGTAATCCCAGTGAACCTGACTTTCGGCTTTTGTCGGATCTTCATGACCGGTCACTATTGTAACTGAGGTTGCCACTGCCCTATGAGTTACAGGCAGTCCGAGAGAAGTTGGTGCTCCAATAGCTGAAGTTACCCCTGGAATTACTTCGAATTTGATATCATGTTCCATTAAAGCCAATATTTCTTCTCCTCCACGTCCAAAGACGAAAGGATCTCCGCCTTTAAGTCTTACAACATTGTCATGATTCTGAGCATGTTTTATAATTAATTCATTGATTTCATCCTGAGTTTTATAATGCTCACCCGCCTTTTTGCCGACATAAACCCGCTTGGCAGTATCCGGAGCATGAGCCAATATTTCTTCATTAGCCAGATAATCATATAATACAACATCTGCTTTTTTTAAAGCATTTACTGCTTTAAGAGTTATTAAATCAGCATCTCCCGGTCCTGCACCAATTAAATAAACTACCATGATATCACTTTATAAAAATCCTTTAAAGAAGTTCAAACCGTCATCCGAACCGAATATTTCCTCACATGCCCTTTCAGGGTGAGGCATCATTGCACAAACAAGACCTGACTCATCGCAGACACTGGTGATTGCCTCCATTGAACCATTTGGATTTTCACCTTCAAACTGGAGTACAATCTGGTCCTGGTCTTTTAAAAGGTCAATGTCTTGTGTGTAAAATCTTCCTTCTGCATGGGCTATAGGAAGAGCTATGGTCTGGTGTTTTTTAAATGCCTTTGTAAATGGAGTTCTGTTGGTTGAAACTTTAAGGTCAACCCATTCACAGTTGAATTTTGGAGTTTCGTTAGTGATAAAAATTCCCGGAACAAGTCCTATTTCACCTAAAATCTGCGCTCCATTACATATTCCTAAAACCGGTTTTTCTTCCTTTACCATCTGTTTAATACCATCGATTACAGGTGTGATGGATGCCATTGCACCAGCCCTTAAGTAATCTCCGTATGAAAATCCACCAGGAATTACAATTCCATCATAGTCTGTGAGTTTTTCTTCACTCCACCAGACATATTCAGGTTCCAGACCGGCAAGTTCACATGCCTGAGCCACATCACGGTCACAGTTTGTTCCCGGAAATCTGATTACACCAATTTTCATAGTTACACCCTTTTATTCTTCTTGTGGAACAACACTGATTTCATAATCATGAATTACCGGATTACAGAGTAATCTTTCACACATATCAACTACGTTTTCTTTGATTGCTTGGCTGTCTTCGCCTTCCATTTGGAATTTAATGATTTCAACAGTTTTCACGTCTTTCACTTTATAACCCAACAAGTCAAGTGACCTTTCAACCTGAGTGGCTTCAGGGTTTAACATACCGGTTTTTAAAGATATATTAATTTCAATATCAAACAACACTTAAATCACCTTTTCATCATCTGGAATAACTCTATTATAAACTTCAATATAAGCGGCCATAACTTCATCATCCTTTCCTTTTCTGAACAGTTCCTTATCAAGCATTTCCAATGTCTCGCTGTCCCATAATCTACATCCGTCAGGAGATATTTCATCACCCAAAAGAATATTCCCTTCCTTATCCTTACCGAATTCGACCTTATAGTCAACGAGGATAATTCCAACATCAGCAAAGAACTTGGTTAAAATCTCATTAATTTTCAATGCCTTTTCTGTTAGGATATCAATTTCTTCCTGAGTAGCTATTCCCAATGCCTTGATAAGGGAATCATTGAGCATTGGATCATGATACTCATCCGCTTTAAAGTCCATCTGTACAACTGGAGGATCCAATCTAGTACCGTCGGCAATTGGATATTTGCGTACAAGACTGCCGGTTGCAATGTTTCTTACAATTACCTCAATCGGAATCATTTCAAGTTTTTTTGCAACCATGACGTTAGGTTCAGGCAGGTCAATGAATTGGGTTGCAATGCCGTTTTCCTCCAATACTTTAAATATTTTAGATGAAATAATGGCATTGTAGGATCCCTTGTTATCCATCACCTCTTTTCTTTCACCATCTCCTGCAGTCATGTCATCTCTGAACTCTATAATTACCTCGTCAGGATTATCACTAGTAAATACGCTTTTTACTTTTCCAGAATTAATTAACTCTTTTTTGTTCATGATATCAACAAAATTATTAAATTACTATATTATAAGTTTTAGTTTTTAATATTATATAAAAATAGTTAAAAAAAATAGCAGCTATAATCCGTTTATTGGAATTCCCTCATGTTCATTTTGAGGGAATTTCATGCCGTTTAAAGAACCATTTGGAAGTTCTGAAAGTATTATAACGGGAAATTCCTCATCGGGCTTGATAAACATATGATGAGTAACATTTTGACGTGTTGAAACTACTATTTCATAATTATTGTGGTTTTTTGTGAGTTTTCCATCGAGAAAAACTTCATTGAAGGTGTGATTCAAAAGATAATCTGGCAGATTTTCTGTTATTTCAAAATGATTCAACAAATCTTTTAAAATCATCTATAATCATTCCATGCTCGGGAGTTTATCCTGATCTGAATCATAGGATGAACCTATTAGTTCCCCTGAATCAACATCGTATTGTCTGAATCCACCATCTTTATAGGTAACTTCCCTATAATAGCCTTCACCGTCCTGTGAATTAAATTTAACTTCTTCACTTACAATATCATCAATTATATTGCCTGAATCAGATGATGAATCTGAACTTCCGGAAGATTGAACATTACTTACTTTATCCACTATATCACCTATTTTGCCGGAACTGACATCTTCAATGCCCATTCCCAGTTCATTCATGAAATGAAATGCTGCTGCACCACCGACAACGATTAACGCTACGATAATGCCGAGTATTAATAAAATAAAGCCTTTCATATTTTCACCTCACTGAGCTTTCAATAGTTATTTGAGTGACCATGTTAAAAAACTTTTCGATTCAATTTATATATCAACAAAAATATAAATTATAAATCATGAACATGAAAAATATTGTTGTACTTCTAATATTTCTTCTTGCAATATTAGGTTTGATAATTGGTGTTTGCTACACCGAAGATGCAAATAATGACTGCTCACAGGACAGTGATATCGATAGTCTAGGTGAGGACTCTCCGGCAATATTTCATGTACCAGATGATGAAAACAGTAATATTTTAACCACTTATTTTCATGAAAAATTTTTAAAATAAAAAAAGTAGGGTTAAATTTGAAATTTAACCTTTGAGTTTAGATTCTTTCTTCAACATTGCCCCCATCGGGATTTTTATTTGGTCTGACGGTGAAGAATAATATAACAGCCAGCAATATTATTGCCGATACGATTGTGAAATTGATCTGGTTGATAAAAGCATTGTTTATGACATCAATCAATCCGCCAATCCAGACAATACTTATGAATATTGGAAGAATATACTTAACAATCAGCAGCCACCATTTACCCAGTTTAATTGTTTTGCTTTTAGAATTCAAGAACTCAACTAAAGTGTCTGCCTTAAATATCCATGTAAATATAATACATTCAACAACCACTCCTAAAAGCAATATAATCTGGTTGATCAACGTATCAACAAATCCTAGTAAAGATCCACCAAAAGAGGTGGTATAAATCATTGAAATAGACAATCCAAAAACAATAAGTATTGTCATCGTTTTTGATCTTGAAAGACCGAACTTGTCTTGAATTAAAGATAACATAGGTTCAAACGTTGACAAAATGCTTGTAGAACCTACCAGATTAACTGTCAGGAAGAATAACAGCCAAGGACATATTCCCACTGACCAAACACATTGAATACTGTAGGATACACAATGAATACAAGTCCTGTTCCCTGTGTTACAAAATCAGATACTGCTGTTCCGGACTGCATGGACATGTAACACAAAATTGAGAACACTCCAAGTGCGGCGAAGTTTTCAAACAATGAATTGGCAAGTGCAATTGAAATTGTGTTTATAATCAAATTCGCATCATCCTTTGTGTAGCTTGGATAAGTAAATACAAATGACATTCCCAGACTTAATGAAAATACGATTTGTCTGAATGCAGCCATCCATATTTAAAAATGTCACAATAGTGACCAGTCTGGATTAAAGAACACGCTAAGACCAATGAATACAGCAGGCAAAGTTAATGAGAAAATTACAATAACGACCATTATGATGAATAATGCCGGCACCAACAGTTTCAAGACCTTTCCAAGCTCCGATTCAAGGTCTCTGTGTGATATGAACCATACAATCATCCAACCGACAAGCATTGCAACTGTAATGACCTGAACCCAGTGTGAGATTCTGAAGATTTAAGGAGAATTGCTATAAAGAACATATTCTGGTTCGCTCCCCAACCCTTCAATTACCAATACAAATGATAAATTGCTACCACATTCATTTTTATCTACCATAATTCCCTTTTTTTAATGAATTTTAAAAATTACATTATTTAATCTTGACGAATGGTCAATATTATTCTTTCGATTAATGACTATGAAACATGATTCATGAATAAACATATAAACAAACAAAAACAAAATAATAATATTATAAATTAAGAAGGTAATAAGATGTCAAAACCTGTTGTTGCAATAACCAGACCTAAAGACAGAGCCATGAAAGCCTGTAAAATTGTTGAGGAACTTGGAGGAGAAGCAATACTTGCCCCTACTCTTGATTTGGAGCCTGTAAATACTCAATCCCTGAGAGATTTGATATCCAGAAAAGATGACCTTGACTGGATTGTCTTTACATCACCGACAACAATTGTTTCACTGAATAAATTCTATCCAGAATTTTTAAAGAATATGGATTGCCACCTGGCAGTTATTGGAAATAAAACTGGGAAACTGGCTGAAAAACAAGGTCTGACTGTTGATTTGATGCCTGATGATTTTACCGCTGAAGGACTTGTGGAAGAGTTTGAAAAAAGAGGAATTTCAAATCAGACAATTGGAATACCACGAACTGCATCTGCAAGATCAACCCTTCCCGAAGGATTGGAAAGACTGGGAAACCGAGTGATTCTTGCTGAGGCATACAAATCTCTCTTTCCGATGGATGATGAAACTGTAAAGGAGATGATTTCTAAAATTGAAAATAATGAAATTGACGCCATTACGTTCACAAGTCCACTGACAGTTGAAAACTTCCTTGAAATATCAGATGATAAGGAAAAACTCGCTGGATTATTGTCAGATAATCTGCTGACTGTCAGCATAGGCCCGATAACCGGAAAGACATTGGAAAAATATAATATTGCCTACATTTATCCCAATACATATACCGTTCGGGATATGATAGAATTATTATTTGATACATTAGAAAAAGAAAGGTGAAAAAAATGATTACAATATGGCCACAATATTTGGATAAAGACTTAAGCCTGAATCAGGGCCGTAAAGTTGCAATGGAATATGCTGTAAGTGAACCTACCCTTACAGATGTTGAAAGAGCAGTTAAAAGACTCGGATTAAAATATTCTCTGCAAAAAGAGGTTGCCTATCCGGGTCAATGGTATCAAAAATCCGGAAGAATTCTTGTTGAATGGGATGGAACAAAACTGGAACTTATACGTGAAGTGGGTTTGAAGATTAAAGAAATTAGAAAATGATTAATATGGAAATGCCACAACCAATGCGCGAACAGTACCTAAAAGCAATTGAAATTATCGATTCATCACAGGACATTAAAATATATTCACATATTGACTGTGACGGTATCTGTTCAGGTGCAATACTCTCAACCATACTGGACAGACAGAATAAACCTCATGAAATAGATTTTGTAAACCTTGACATTCTTGATGACATTGAACTTGAACATGAGCTTACAATATTTTCGGATTTGGGTTCAGGTCAGAGAACTGATACAAATGCAAAAGAAGGACAGAAGATTATTATCCTTGATCATCATCCTCCACTTAGAGATTTGGATTACGGGAATGACAAGACATACACTTACCTTGAAATAAATCCTCATCATCACGGCATTGATGGCTCATACTATGTTTGCGGCGGAGGACTGTGTTATTTTCTTTCAAAGGAAATGGGATACACAGATTTAAGCTGGATCGGTATTCTCTCAGCAATTGGAGATATGCAGAACACTGGAAGCGGGCATTTTGAAGGATTAAATGAAATTATCCAACAGGACGCTGTTGACGGAGGATATCTTGAAGTTACCAAAAACGACATTAACCTTTATGGGCGAAACACACGACCCCTCTTTAAAGCTTTATCATATTTCAGTGATGTTAAACTCCCTATTACCAACAACACAACTGAATCAATGGCCGTTTTGGAAGAACTTGGAATTGAAGAAAAGCATAACAGAAAAACACTGAACCAACTTACAATGGCTGAAAAGGCCAAACTTTACCAGTGCCTTTCAGGCATGATTTCAAAAGTGGTTCCTGGAAATTATGTCAAATACATTCCCCAACTAATTATCGGAGATTCATATACTTTCATAAAAGAGGATTCTGACAGTTTTTTAAGGGACGGCTCCGAATTTTCAACAGCAATGAATGCCTGCGGAAGAAACCATGAAGAAAAAATAGCTATGGAAGTTTTAAAAGGTGACAGATTACTTGCACTTGACCAGCTTGAAGCAGTAAGCAGACAGCACCGAGCCAACCTTGCCCAATCAATAGAAGCAGTTGCAGGTGATGAGGATTCAAATATAATTGAATGTGAAAACCTCCAATATTTTGACGGAACCGGAATTAAACCAGAGATTGTCGGCACCATAACCGGTATGATACTTGGATACTGCAACTGGAAAAAACCAATAATTGGATTTACCCAAACTGATGATGATATGTTAAAAGTATCTCTTAGATGCTCAAGACTACTCTCCTATGACGGAATCCATTTCGGAAACATTATACGCAAAATTTCGGCTGAAGTTGGAGGTACAGGCGGAGGACATTCAATGGCATGCGGTGCTTACATACCTATTGATAAAAAAAGTGAATTCCTTGAACGATTGAATAGTGAACTTGCAGGTAAACTAACAAATTAGTATATATACTATTAAAGATAAAAATAAAAATTAATCAATTATAATTGAGGAATGAAAATGATGAAAGCATTTAAAAAGAGAGGTGCATTAACACATTTCCAGATACTGAGTGAAATATCAAAGCAGAACCCGCATCTCAAACAAAAAGATTTGGCTGAAAAATTAGGGATAACAATACAGGCTGTTTCAGAAAACATCAAGACACTGATTGAATTGGGATACATAACTTCTAAAGACGGAAGATCACCTTACAAAATAACACAAAGCGGCATCGATAAGGTAAAAAAGGATGCTATTAGTTTAAGGAAATACACGGATTCCGTTTTAGAAACCATGAACCATTATAAAACAATATGGCCAGCAATAGCTAAAGAAAAACTTGAAAAAGAAGATATTGTTGGATTGTACATGGATAATGGTATTCTATATGCTCATAAAAAAGAGGAAAGTGCAACAGGAGTTGTTCTTGAAGATGCAGAAGCCAATATGGATGTTGCATTGACAAATCTCACCGGAATCATAGACCTGAGCGTTGGAGAAGTTACAGTTATTAATGTTCCTACAATCAAAGACGGCGGATCCAAAGCATGTGACCTGAATTTGATTAAAAATATCTACAATAACGGAACAAATACTGGAGCAAAATATGAAAAGGTTGCAATTGCAGGTACCGTGTCACGTGCCGTTACCATGAAACTTGAAATACCTGTCAATATCGAATTTGCATCTCCGCAGGCAACTGCAAATGCCGCCCGTAAAGGACTAAATGTTTTGGCAATATGTGTAGGTGACATGAGCAAAGCATTTACACGTGAACTTGAAAACCAAAAAATAAAATACAACATTATCGACGGAGGAAAATAATTAAAATTCCCCTCCAATCATCTTTAACAACGCAGCTACAAGCTCTGCACAGACATATTCAGATTCATTTTTAGTTATCCGTAGGTAATCGTCCAGATTACCCTCATCAATCAGATATTTAGCTTCATCAAGAATTCTTTTGTTTTTAATGTCGGTTATTTCACGAGGCGTGGGCAACTCTTTTTCGATAATTTTACAGGGGTTGCGTTTTTTAATATTGTTAAACCTTGAAATTTCATCCCCTGAAACCAAACTGAAGGCATAACCTGTTTTTCCAGCCCTTGCCGTTCGTCCAATTCTATGTATATAATCATCAATATTCTGTGGAACATCATAGTTGATGATAACCTCCACACCATCAATATCCAGACCACGGGATGCGACATCAGTTGCAACCAGAATGTCAATGTTTCCGTTTCTGAATTTATTCATCACCTTATCCCTTGTCTTTTGAGTCATGTCACCGTGAAGACTATCGACATTAAAATTCTCTTTTTTTAAGTGTTTGGCAACATAATTAACGCTTTTTTTGGTATTACAGAATATCAATACCAAATTAACCCCATGAGCTTCAATCAAACGTGTCAGGGAATTGAACTTATCCCCAATATTGCATCTAAATGAGTATTGGGTAATTTTTGGAATGCCGTCCCTGCTATCTGAGACTTTAATAAACTTCGGATTTTTCTGATACTTTCCTGCAATCTGTTTAATTTCTGAAGGAATTGTTGCTGAAAACATCATAGTCTGTCTTTGATGCGGAGTGTTTGCCAAAATGGTTTCAATATCCTCCCTAAAACCCATCTCAAGCATTTCATCAGCTTCATCCAAAACTACACTTTCAACACCGATTAAATCAAGATTACCTCTTTGCATATGGTCAATTACACGACCTGGCGTTCCAACGACAATGTGAACCCCCTTTTTAAGCACCCTTGTCTGTTTACCTATGGACTGGCCACCATAAACCGCCAGAACCTTAAGTTTTTTTATCTCAGAACCTGCCTTCAGGATTTGTGAAGCCACCTGCATGGACAACTCCCTTGTAGGGCACAGTATAATTGCCTGAGGAGATTTGTCTGGAATGAAAATTCTTTCAAGAACCGGAACTGCAAATGCCATTGTTTTTCCCGAACCTGTCTGTGCCTGTCCAATTATATCATTTCTTTTTAAAGCTTCGGGAATTGTCATTTCCTGTATAGGAGTCAGTCTGTCAAACCCCATGTTGACCATGGCTTTTTTTATATCATCTGAAATGTTTAAATCATCAAAATTCATCATTTACAATATTTAAAAAACAAGTTATTTAATTTTTTACATCAGTTTTGACTGGAAGGATTTTTGAGGAAATTCAGATAAATAATCAAATATCTCCCCGTTGTCATTTAAGATACCTGCATTTGAGGTTCTCTTTTTAAAGATTTTCATTAATTCATGATTGTTTGGGCTTGGCAAAGCATAGCTGTCAGCATATTTTTCAACATATTTTTCCTTAAGTCCCGGAAAATGTTCATCGAGTTTATCATAGAAATACTCTCGATTGCCCTTTCTTAATGTTACTCCCATTTCAAAGCACAACACCCCATATACATTGCTTTTTATACAGAAATCAAGAATTGAGTTAATATTTTCTACGCTATCGTTGATGTATGGTAATATCGGACATAACCACACTACCGTCGGGATTCCGGCTTCATTCAATTTGTCCAAAACCTCCACCCGTCTTGAAGTCGGACATACGTTAGGTTCAAGAATCCCGCATAAATCATCATCAGCCGTTGTTATGGTCATCTGAACAACAGCCTTTGATTTCTCATTGATTTTTTCAATCAAGTCAATGTCCCTTAAAATCAGGTCAGATTTTGTAATGCATGTAAATCCGAATCCGTAACGGTAAATCAACTCCAATGATCTTCTGACATGTTTCAGTCTCTTTTCAAGTGGAATATACGGGTCAGTCATTGCACCTGTTCCAATCATTGCCCTTGGACGTTTAATCAGCTCCCTTTTAAGCAGCTCCACTGTATTTTCTTTAACTTCAACGTCCTCAAAATTATGGTTTATGTTGTATATTTCACTTCTCGAATCGCAATATATACAGCCGTGAGTGCACCCCCTATAGAGATTCATACCGTTTTTGGGAGATAGTATAGTTTTTGAATTCACATAATGCATAATGTTAATTTTGACTTTCAAGTTAATTAATATATATTAGAAACAACAAAAAGAAATCCATGGAACAGAAAAACATTATTGGATTTGAAAAGGAATACGAAATTAAAAACCATCCTTCAATAAAAGGTCTTCAGATAATTGAAGGGAAAAACAATTTTCCAATAAGCTGGCTGAATCAACAGGGATATTGCGAATACCAGATATATCTCGAGTATGTGAAAGGCATCGAAACCGAACCTACAGAGGCAATGACCCATGGAAGCAGAATCCATGAGGAACTTGAGGACATCTTTAAACAGGACGCAACACCGTCAACATTTGAGGATGCAGTTGAGGCTTCAAAAGAAAAGGCAACATTATCAAGGGAATGTTTTGTTATTGCACCCCAGTACGGTATCAGAGGATACATTGATGAAATCTGGATGAAACCTGATGAAATCGTGATAATTGATGATAAACCCGGAAGAACACCTTATGAATCAACAATGAATCAGGTAAGGGCATACTGTCTTGCATACAAAGATATGACATGCGATGAGAGAAAAATAAAGGGAGCTTTGAGAGAAAGAGGAACTGAAAATCTCTTTTGGATTGAAGTATTCACTCCGGAAGTTGAAAAATCCATCAGATTCACAATCAGTAGAATGCATGGTTTGCTTGATGAAACAAAACCCTTCATTGCAACAAAAAATCCTAAAAAGTGCAGGTCATGTCGGTTTAATAATGACTGTGAACATTCAAAGTTCAGGTGAAAAATGAACAGAAAAACAATATCCTCAATACTTCTGATTATAATTTTGGCAACAACCGTACTGACACTGTCCAGCGTGTTTTTAAATAAGGATAATACCATGAAAAATCAGACAGGAACCTTAACAATAGACAACAAAACCGTGCAATATGAAAATATGGGAAAATGCATAGATGTCATTGACGGAAATACCATTGATGTCTACGGTATTGGACGGGTTCAGCTGACACAGGTTGATATTCCCAAAAAGGAACCGGAATTAAGCAATGCAAAAAACTTTGTTATCGAGAAATGCCTTGGAAAAACAGTTTACTTAAATATTGATGATAAAAAACCGAAAGACAACTATGACCGTACTTTGGCAGTAGTGTATGTCGGCGGGTGCGATGTTAACAGAGAACTGCTTGACAGCAATATGGCGAAGGTATCCTACTTCACTCCAAGTGAATTTGAAAAAGGAGAAGTCTAGTTAGACAACCCTGTTTAAACCCAGATATATTTTGTTTTTCTTGTATACCTTATCCAGAATTTCATTCCACTCTTCAATGCTGATATGACCTTTATTTGGAATTAAATTGTCAAGTGATGCTTCGGTTACGTTTAAAATATCAGCAAGAACATATGATAAAGTTCTACCGGTCAGGGACAGTTCATACGGGTCATAACCTGTAACAGTTAAAACCCAGACATTGCTCTTTGAAGAACTGTTATATTCCCTTTTAAGTGAATCATACCATCTGGCGATTACCGTATTGTCACAACCGATTCCCTCACCTATTGAAATATAGTAATCAGCACCAGTAAACTCAATAGAATCAATTGCCTTTTGGATTTTTGAGTTGAGTTCGGGAGATCCTATTTCCAAATCCAATTCATTGTTGGTTATGGTATCTGACAGGTAGTTTTCAAGCTCTTTTATATTTTTAAAATATCCTAACGGTTCCAGTCTGTCAGGATCCCTATCACACAAATCATAAATTAAATCCTCATCAACATCAACGATTTCATATCCTTCAAGTTTATGAGACTTATATTCCTTAAAATCTATACAATAATTTTCCAAATCTTCCTTGTTTAAATACCAGAGCACTTGAACTTTTTTAATCATAATAATCAAATGAAAAATTTATAATTCGTTTACAACGATGGTTCTTGTAATATTGTTAAATAATCTGTCTGTACGAAGCAATTTGCCGACGAACCAGTCAAATATTACTGGAACCCAGAATATTTTAGTTAAATTACGTACAATTGCCTGTAACCAGGAGATATTAGCTCCATTTTTTGATTTCACCTGAAGATACATCAAGGATTTACCTATGCTTGCACCAGCCAATTTTTCACACAATACAAAGTATACTAAAATAAAAATTGCCATTGCATAAGGTAAAAACTGGTAAACTGAGTAAACATTCTTTGGACCTACCAGCCTGAATATGAAAAATGATACAATCCACATGAATGCTGAAACTACAATGAAATCCAGTATATAGGCAACGACCCTTCTAGTAAATACAGTAGCCATCTTATCACCTCAGCAAACTCTAGGAACCGGATCAGCTATTGGTGCTTCAAGGATTCTTTCTCCACCTATTGGAGTGTTAACAACAACATAATCCCCTTCGACAACCTCACCAATAATTGAGGCATTTTCACCATATTTTTCACCTCTGATGGCTTCAAGGATTTCTTCAGCCTTATCTGGCCTGACGCCCATGACCACTTTTCCCTCATTAGCTACTTCAAACGGATCAATACCAAGCATTTCAGATACTGCATGAACCTCTTCTCTTATAGGAATCGTTTCCTGTTCAAGGACAACACCCACACCCGCCTTGGAAGCCATTTCATTGATTGCATTTGCAAATCCTCCACGGGTAGGGTCTTTCATTGCAGTAACTCCACCAATATCTAAAGCTTTTTTGATTATATTCCACATAGGAGCCACATCTGATTTCAAATCAGTGTCAAAACCAAATCCTTCCCTAAATGACATCAAACTCATTCCATGATCACCTAAACTGCCTGTGACAATGATTTTGTCACCGAC
>CACYBU010000046.1 GCA_902772665.1 uncultured Methanobrevibacter sp.
AAAATTTAATTAAGATTAAAAACAATAGAATATATTATCGTAGAGAGTAAAAGTGTGGGATATTATGCGTCCTATTGATATGATGGTAACTGATTATAATTGTGAATATTTGGGTTTGTCAAGATTATGTTTGATGGAATCTGCCGGTAAGTCCTTAGCGGAAGAAGTAGGTAAAATTGCCGTTTACACATTTTCAAAACCGGTTAAAATTGTTATTTTTACAGGTTCTGGTGGAAATGGGGGTGATGGTTTTGTTGCAGCAAGATACTTGCTTAACAGAGGCTATGATGTCGATATTTATATGATGAAGGATAATATTCGCTTTGAGGAATCCAAAATTAACTTTGAGATTTTAAAGAATATGAAACCGAGACTGTCTCACCTTACAGTTCATAATCTGAAAACATTGGATGATATTAATAATTGTGAAGTTGCCCGCAGCCGGAAGGGTGAGTATGTAATTGTCGATAGTCTTTTGGGCACAGGAATCAAAGGTAAATTGCAGGCTAATGTCAGAAGGGCAATTGAGATAATCAATCAGTCAAAGGGTGTTAAAATCAGTGTTGACGTGCCGTCAGGTATGGATCCGTTAACGGGTGAAGTAAGTGATTTGGCTGTAATTCCCGATTATACAATCAGTTTTCATAAAATAAAAACCGGTGTGAGGCAAGCTGATGAGGAACTTGTCGGTGGTCTTGTAACGTCGGATATTGGAATTCCATTTGAAGCGGAGTATTTTGTGAATTTCGGTGATTTTTTAAGATTCAAAAATAGGGATGAGAAATCGCATAAAGGAAATAACGGACGTCTGCTGATTGTCGGAGGCAGCAGTGACTATTCAGGTGCTCCGGCAATTGCGGGGATGGCTGCAATTGGTGCTGGGTGTGATCTGGTTTATATTGTATCTCCTGATAAATCCGCTGAAGCCATTAAATCAACATCTCCGGATTTGATTGTAAAATCCCTTGAGGGGGAAAAACTGTCCCTGAATCATGTTGGTGACATACTGGCTCTGGCAGATAAAGTTGACTGTGTTTTATTGGGTCCAGGTGCCGGAATTGATGAGGATACTTTAAGGCTGTTTAATGTTCTGGTTGCTAAAATCAGAAAACCGCTTGTATTGGATGCGGATAGTTTAAAGCAGGTTGATTTGTCATTAATTAAAAACCGTGAAGACATTATTTTAACTCCCCATATTTTTGAATTCAAATCTTTTTTTGATGTTGAGGAGGATATAAGTCTGGAAATTGATTCTTATGATTTCAATAAGGTTGATGAGAATATTTCTAGGTTTCAACAGATTACTCGTCAAATCAGGGGCACAGTTATTGTTAAGGGACATTATGATTTGATTTTATCTGGAGTTCGTTTCAGAATTAACAAATCAGGCAATGCCGGCATGACTGTTGGAGGAACGGGTGATGCATTGGCGGGAATATGTGCAGGTTTACTTTCACAGGGTTTAAGTTCATTTGATTCTGCATGTCTTGGTGTTTTTATTAATGGACTTGCGGGGGATAAGGCATTTGATGTGAAGGGAAACGGGTTTTCAGCAACTGATCTTGTGTCCTATATAGGTAGTGTGATTAAAGATGGATTATATTAAGGGGATTTTTAAAAATCGTCCTAACAGGTTCATCGCGGAGGTGGAAGTGGATGGCAGTTTGGAAATTGCTCATGTTCCCAATACAGGACGGTGCAGGGAACTGCTGGTTGAAGATGCGGTTGTTTGGCTTAAACCCTCTGATAATCCTAACCGCAAGACTAGATTTTCACTTCATTTCGTTGAAAACCGTGGGGCACTGGTGTCACTTTTCTCACAGCAAGCCAACAGTATTGTCTATGATGCAATCATTGAGGGTAAAATAAATGAGCTTGCAGGTTATGATTTTCATCAAAGAGAAAAAACAGTTGATAATTCAAGGATAGATATATACTTAGCAAATCATGATGGGGATTTTCTAACAGATTCATGTTATGTTGAAGTTAAGGGTGTGACATTGATAACGGATGGCGAAGCCAGATTTCCCGATGCTCCAACAGAAAGGGGAGCAAAACACCTGAAAGAGTTAAGTAAACTTAAAAAAGAAGGGAATAGATGTGTGGTTTTTTTCTTAATACAGCATCCGATTGGAATGTTTTTCAGACCGAACTGGGAAAATGACCCGGTATTCAGTCAAACACTAAATGATGCATATGATGAGGGTGTTGAAATCCTGGTTTACCGGTGTGATAATCAGTTGTCGGGAATTGAATTAATCCCCGAACCCCTGGACTTTGATTTGGGAAAAAGTCCTGCCGATAGCTTCATTGATGACTAAACTGGCAGCATCATCATATGGGGTTTTGCTCTTATTAATCAATACCAGTTCATCACCATTAAAGTAATTAATCAAACCTGCGGCCGGATAAACCACAAGTGAAGTTCCTCCAATTATCAAAGTATCCGCACGTGAAATATAATCAATAGAAAAACTTAAAATGGCATTATTCAACGGTTCTTCATATAAAACCACATCCGGCTTTACAATGCCTCCGCATTCACAGCGAGGAATACTGTGACTTTCTAAAATATAATTCAGTGAATACTCCTTATTGCATATTTCACAATAATTCCTGTGAATACTTCCATGAAGCTCCAAAACTTCTTTACTGCCGGCTTTTTGATGAAGACCGTCTATATTTTGAGTAATCACGGCTTTCAGTTTTCCCACTTTTTCCAGTTCGGCTAATTTCAAATGGGCAGGATTGGGTTCGGCATCTTTAAAAACAAGATTGTCCCGGTAATATGAGAAAAATTCCTCAGTATGGTCTAAATAGTAACTGTGAGATACCAGATTTTCCGGTGTGTCCCCATATTTTTCTAAACTTTTAAAAATACCACTTTCAGATCTAAAATCAGGTATTCCACTTTCTGTTGAAACACCTGCTCCTCCAAAAAACACCATATTGTCTGACGAGTTAATAATTTCCTGCAGTCTGTTAATTTTAGACATGGTTGTTATGTATATCGGTCGTTATATATTATTTTTTTCTCAATTGATTCAAATTGCAATCTATTCTAAAAATTTCTTTTACTTTATAATATTGACTTAAACTTGTTAAATTGCTCTAAAAAAATAACTTACTTCTTTATATGCTATGAAAAACATAGTATAATTCGTCAATGTAATCGTCGACGATATCTATTGATACAATTTTTTAAGAGGTGATTGCTATTCCTGCCAAAAATCAGGAATTTGATTTACTCCTTAAGTTATCTGCAAGGGCATTTGGCAATGCTTTAATGCTAATAACAGGTGAAAAACCTGGAATTATAGAAGTACTTCATCAGGACGTGTTAACCGCACGTTTAAAGAGAGGCATTATGGATTAACCCATTAAAACTTCACATGGATACTGCATTGATTATGAATTTCATGCAATTCCTCTTGATGAACCTACTGTAATTAGAAATCATCAATATGCTATAGATTTAAGAGTTGATGTTGATTGTCCTGTTAAACCGCATATTGTATCTTTAGATGAGAAAAAAACTCCAATTCCAAAAGTGGAACTGTTTCCAGGAGTCTTCACTAATCCGGATGTAACTTTTTTCGCTGATATTGGCGGTGAAAAACTTTTAAATAGTATTATTTATAAATTGGATAATCAGTTGGAATTGGATGAAATGGATGCATATAACTTGACATTGATGCCTTTTTTAGCCAATGAAAAAAGTCGTGAAGATATTTTGGAGTTCATGTGTCATTTTGTTAATGATATTGAAATATCTGAAGTGCATAAATACATCATAAAGCTCATTCAGATATTATCTGCAAGAGCAATATTTGTAGATGACAAACAGGAAGAATTTCTTGGAGTGATTAAGATGGGCAGCACTTATATCGACAACTACGAAAAAAATATAATTAACAATGCAGCTAAAGAAATAGCTTTAAAAATGAAAAAAGCCGGTGCGGATTCACAATTTATTTATGATGCACAGGTGTAAAACTTTAGTTTGGGGTTTATATACTATTTTAAACATAACTATTACAAAGTTGTTGTTAAATTTTGGTGGTGATTTTTAATGTATAATAATGCTTCAAATCTTGATTGGATGATTTATTGGTCACTTCCAAAGTTTAATCCCCGTAACAGTCAGATTAAACTCATCAATGAAATTAATTTTGCAATTAAAGAGGGTTTTAAATACATTATACTTGAAGCCGGGACTGGCATAGGTAAAAGTGCGATTGCCACAACTCTTGCTAATATGTATGAGGATTCTTATATCATAACAATGACAAAACAGCTTCAGGAACAATATCTTGATGATTTTGAAGACATGCTGGTTGAAATTAAGGGTCGTGGAAACTATAAATGCAATTATAAGGGGAACTGTGATTTTTGCATTAAGGCCGAGTATAATTTAAGAAAATGCAGTGACTGCGCATTCAGTCTGGCTTTTAAAAGGGCGGTTGATGCTAAAAATGTCCTCACCAATTATGATTTTTTATATTATGCGGGAGTTGCAAATCCTCTACTTGATTCACGTGAACTTCTGATTCTGGACGAAGCACATAACTTGGAGCGTAAAATGTTAATGCTATCATCTTCAGAGTTGAATCGCGAATATATCTCCACAAAATTTGGTATTGATATTTTTGAACCGGTAATGCATGCAACAAAGTCAGTCAATGATTTGAAAAGAAATCCTGAGTACTGGTGTAAATTATGTGATGATTTAATCGGGAAATGTAAAAAAAGAATTAAAAAAATTGAGGAGGATGCGAATAAAACCGTTCAGGTGACTCTGGATGAATTTGAAAGTGACCCTTCAAAGTATTCCAATTTTGATTATGTTGAAAAACAGAACCTTGAACAGGATATAAAGTCATTTGCAGCAATCGGTATTGGATTGGCCAATAATGAATTAATCATTGATGTACCTGATAAAGCCAGTATTTTAAATAATAAAATGGAAATTTCAGCTGAATTCAAACCGTTTTCCGTAGTGGATGATACTCAAAATCTTTTAAATTTGGGCAATGTCTGCATATTTCTCACCGGAACACTTGGAAGCAAGGATAAGTTCTGCGAGTGGAACAATATCAATCCCGAGGAGACTTATTATATCTATGAGAAAAGTCCCTTTGACGTGGCAAACAGGCCGATCTACACGGATTTTGTTGGAAATATGAGTGGTTTTCGAGGTAAAAAACCGAACTGGAAAAATCCGAGAGCAATTAAAAAAATCAGACAGCTGCTTGACAGGCATAAAGGTCACAAGGGTGTTATTCATACTTCAAGTAATGCGCAGGCGTTCTGGATTATAAAGAAATTAAAAGATTATCCTTTATTTTTTGTCGGTGGTGAAGATAGAAATATTGTTTTAAAAGAATTCACACAGTCAAAAGATGGTCTGATTTTAATCGGTGCATCTGTTAAAGATGGGGTTGATTTTAAAGGTGATTTGTGCCGTTTTCAGATTGTATTTAAGGTTCCTTATCCTCAGCTAAACGAGCAGGTCAAATATAGAATGGACCTTGATCCCAAATGGTTTTACTATCAGACGGTCATGGCATTAATGCAGGCTTATGGTAGGGGAATACGGGATATGGATGACTGGTGTATAATGTATATAATTGATTCCAGTTTTAAAAAGTTGTTTGAGTATAATCGTGGATTTTTCAATGAATATTTTATTGAAGCGGTTCAAAAAAAGAAGTAAATGATAGCGGAAGTGCTATCTGTTTAATTTCTGATAATTTGCAGCCTGAAGACCGTGGTATTTTATCATACCTTCGATTTCTCTCTGGTCGGTTTTTTTGTCTTCAAATGTAATCTGTTCGATGCTGTGCAGGCTGAAAGGGGATTTTCTAATAATCGGCTGGATGGATCCCTTGAATATTTTTACAACCACTTCTCCGCTTACCCTTTCCTGCATGTTGTCAATTGCCTGGTCGAGGTCGTCTCTTAACGGTTCCTGCCAGAGAGCTCTGTAGACCAAATCCGCATATAATGAGGACATGTATTCGGCAAATCTTAACTCGTCGGTTGTCAATACCAGTTCCTCAAGAGCCTTGTGAGCTGCAATCAATAATTTTGCACCGGGAGTTTCATAGATTTCTCTGCTTTTAATACCGATCATTCTGTTTTCAATTGTGTCTATTCTTCCGATACCGTGGGCACCGGCGATTTCATTTGCTTTTTTGATAACATCGATTAATGGCATCATTTCTCCGTTTATTGCAATTGGGATTCCTTCTTCGAATTCAATCGATACCTTTTCAGGTTCGCCTTTTGCATCCTGCCAGGATTTTGTCCATTCATAGATGTCTTCTGGAGGTTCGTTTACAGGGTCTTCCAGAATATCTCCTTCAATTGCTCTTCCCCACAGGTTTTCATCGATACTGTAAATTTTATCATAACTTAATTCGATACCTTTTGATTCGGCGTAGGCTTTTTCTTCGGTTCTGGTTAAGTTCATTTCTCTGATTGGTGCAATGATATCTAAATCTGACATTGCACGGATTACTGCTTCAAATCTGAACTGGTCGTTTCCTTTTCCGGTACATCCATGTGCAATGGCTGTTGCTCCTTCTTTTTTAGCTACTTCTACAATTTTTAAACCGATTAATGGTCTTGCAAGAGCAGTGCTTAATGGGTATCCTTCATATTCTGCATTTGCTTTGATTCCACGTGCAATGTATTGGTTGGCGAATTCTTCCTTGGCATCAATATTGTAGTGTTTTAGGCCTCCGATTTTGGATGCCATGATTTTTGCCTTTTCCATTTCCTCTTCGCCCTGTCCTACATCGACACATGCGGTAATTACTTCTACGTCATATTTTTCTTCTAATAATTTAACACATACAGAAGTGTCTAAACCACCGCTGAATGCTAAAACTACTTTATCAGTCATTTAATCACCATATCTATTAAAATAAGTTATGATTTTATTATGTTTTTAATAGTATTTAAATCTAAAAAGTGGTGGAAAAACTTTTAATTGAATGATGTTTTGTATTTTCAATTAAGAGCTGTTTGAGTTTGAAAGTTTTTTTCCATTTTCATCTTTCGGTTGAATATTTTTGTTTTCATGATATATAAAGTTTAGGTATAACTAAATTTTTACCAGTAAGTTTTCATCTTCACAAAATTTCACAAGCCTTTCATAGGTCGGATCTGCCATCAGAGTATTTTTATTACCGATAATAATTAATTTACGTTTTGCCCGTGTTATTGCAACATTCAATCTTCTCAAATCCCTTAAAAAACCAATATTTCCATGATTATTGCTTCTGACAGTTGAAATAATAATGATTTCCTTTTCCCTTCCCTGAAATCCGTCAACGGTTTTAACTTCAACCGGCGTCATCTCCTGAATTATTTTAACCTGATCCGCATATGGACTGATTATTCCAATATCTGATTCATCAACACCATCATTTAAATAGTCACGGGCAATTCTTATTGCAATTTCCGCTTCCAGTTCATTGACAATGGATTTGGAATCCTTAAGGTGCATTTCCTTATTGTCATAAATATCTGAAGTATCAATAAACAATAATGCTTCCTCATCATTTCCCGAATCCAGAATGTCTTTAATGTTAATGTCATCTACACTGGAATCGCTCCTCAAACCATTATCATAAAACTCCTCATTTGGAAACTTCATAAGTAAACTGTTCATACGATACTGAGTGTTCAGAAGCTCTGATTTAAACGGATATATTCGAATCAGCTCCTCAAACAGTGTCTTTGACAACTCACCTGCCATGTCGCTTATGATAGTTGGAGGCAACTGTTTGTGGTCTCCGGCAAGGATAAATCTGTGCGCTTTGGCTATCGGGATTAAAACACTTGGAATTGTGGCCTGTGAAGCCTCATCAATAATTGCAACATCAAACTTGACTCTTGAAATGGCTTCAAGAGCCGCTGATGAATTTGTGGCTAAAATAACATCACTTGAATCAATGATATCTTTTATCATCCGGTTTTCAATTCTTTTAATCTCATCATGGGCTTCATCGATTTCCTGATTGATTTCAATCCATTTGGCCATTGATTTCATTTTTTCTGAACTTATTCCACGGCTTCCCTTTCCTTTTGATGCCATGTGAAGAATATCATAATCACCGAATCCTCTGCGGTACTGGGGTGTCGGTTTTGTGTGGACACGGCGTTTTTCAATAAGATTATCAATCTTTTTATGAATCCTCTTTATTTTTCTATTCAGTTTATGATGTTCAACCTTATAAGCCAGAGTTTGGGAAATGTTATGCTTTGAAACTCTCTGGGGATGACCAAGTCTTGTAAGGGTCAACTTTTTATTCTCCATAAGCCTTTCAAGGATATTATCAACTGCAGCATTACTTTCAGCCGTGGCCAATACCTTATGACCCTGACGGGTTTCCTGTGAAATCAGCTCCACAAGGGTTCTTGTTTTCCCAGTTCCAAAAGGACCGTGTATTAAAAAGAAATTCTCACATGAAAGCGCATTTTCAATCGCCGTTTTTTGGGAAGGATTCAGATTCTCATCAATATAACTGATGTATGGTGTCGGCCTGTTCTTTTTAGGATTTCTTTCATTCAGGATATATTCAAGGGCATTTTTACCTTTCAAACTCAAATGCTTTAAGTTATCTTCCATTCTCCTGAATGTAATGTCATTTGCATATAAATCGATTCTAACCTTCTTTTTTATAGCCCATTTCGGCACTCGCTTGTCAAATGCAACCTTAATGAATCTGGCACCCTTTTCAGTGACAGTACCAGTTAAATCACTTCTGAGGGGATTGTCTGTGCTTATTAAAACCATATCTCCCACTGATATTTCGGTGTCAATAACTTCTGGCCTTCCGAACTGCACAATCTGCAGTCCCAATTCTTTACCCAGACTTTTTCCTTTAACCTTATTGATGGCTCTTCCAAGTTCCTCTCTTTTCTGACCCGACATTGTGCTGATTTCACGTGTCATCAGATCAATTTCAGCATCTCTTTCATAATTAATGAGTCTTATTAAGTTTTTAATATATTTTTTCAATGTAATCCCCTAATAATAAATAAGAGTTTTAACGTATAATTAACTATGCATTTTAAAAAAATAGGGGAATTTGATAATCTGGAGATGGCGTATGTTTCTGATTTTTCGGGAGGTTACATTTCCCGTAATAAAAATCTCTTCAATGAACTTGAATTAAATGGATTAACCCAATTCATACTTGAAAAATGTGTTTACGGTACTCCAATCTTTAAATTAGGGGACTGCGGAACTAAAATCCTAATACTGTCCGGTATTCACGGCAATGAACTGTCCCCTCAAATCGCAAATGTGAAACTACTGAATAAATTCAAAGGCAAAAATTTAAACGCCACACTATATTTCATTCCTTTCGCATCACCAAAATCAACAATGTATAATGAGCGCACATTCAATCAAATGGATTTGAACCGTTCGGCACATATCAAGAATTCACTCAGCAATCTGATTGTTGAAATGATTGATGATTTGGGAATTGATTTTGTTGGAGATTTTCACTCAACAGCCTACAATTCAAATCCTGGAATTGAATCTGTTTTTTCATCAAAATCCCCATCTTTTGAAAGCTTTCTGATAGCAAACTATATTTCCAGAGATGTCGGAAGTGATATTTTATCATTTGACTTTGCAGGTGCATCCTATAAAGGGGCGGTTGAGGATGTCTGCAACTTAAAAATGGTTCCAGCTATTACCTGTGAAGTATTGTGTCCTTTCGGCAATGTTGCCAGAGGAAGTGTGGAGAAATCAATGGCTCAAATGAAAAGCTTTCTTACATATTTTGGAGTTTGATTTTTTTTAAATTCCGGTCAGTTTTCACATGCTCTCTCATTAATCTTTTAAATAGTGACAGTCTATTTTTAATTAAGGTGATTTAATTGTCTTCATACAAGGGGCATTCAATATTTGCATTTCTGCTCTCATTGATGTTTTTTCACAATCCTCTATTAATTGCTTTAACCGTTACAGGTGCAAATATTCCTGATTTTGACCATAAATTCAAAAAGGAACATGTTTATAAGATGATTATTTTAGGATTAATAGTGTTTATTTCACTTTTTATCCTTAAATTACCTTATTATGTCGGTTTGATTATTGTATTTTTAGGAGTTACCTTTTATTTTTCACAGCACCGCAGTTTCACCCATTCAATCTTTGGCGTTTTAACGTTAACTTCGGCGGTAGCGCTGATAGTAATATGGGGTTTCCAGCTGATAACTGCAGTGACAATAATCACTAATCACTATTTTGTGATGGCTATTCTGATTGCTCTTTTAAGCTTTTTATTTTTAAACAAAAAGATGCTGATGATTTTACTTCCGTTGTTTTTCATTTCAATCGTCATCTTTCCGGCAGTTAAGATTTCATACCTCCAAATTGTCTTCAGCCTATTTTTAGGTGTGTTTTCACATGTCATTCTCGATTCATTCACTCCTGCCGGAATCCGGATATTCGCCCCTCTGTCCTCCCGGAAGGTTTATCGAAACTTTGGATTGAGCATGATATTTCTTGTGATAATTGCCGCACTGATTTACAATATTCCAATTCTATTTGAAATATTCGGCCATTATATTTTATCGAATGGAGGATGATTCTGAAATTATTGCATACAATGAATAATTCCGAGTTTTAAACCCACTGACAGAACTTGGATACAATATAAAGTGTGGGCAGTTCTATTAAATATCCAATTACATGGGTTATTGATTAGTTCATGACTCTGAAATGAATTGATTGCTATTGCAAGTGCCAGTGACGAATTCCGGGCAATGGTTGTCATGGCTAAGCTTGCATACTCTGTATAGCTGAAACCGATAATTTTTTGATACCAAGAAGTCTATTATTGTATTTGTGCCAAAAAATATTGTTAGCAAGACATATTGCTATAATTGAATCCGAATTCTTAAGCAATAATGTTTCATGACTTGCAAGTATGTAAAATAGTGTCAAAGCTTAAAACCAGATTTCAATCGAAGAAAATAAACCACATATTTTTTTTGTTTTGAATATTTTCACTGAAAACATTCAATTAAAAATATAATGCTTCTTGAGGGTACTGTTTCCTCCACTGACCATTATAATGTCACGTTCCGTGAAAAAAATCCGTCACATGTTGCACAGTAACCGACTCCTTTTTCAAGGAATTTTTCTTCGACTTCAATGTTTAAATGTCTGTGTGAACTTCCGGTTGCTAAAATAACATTTTTGTTTTGATATTTGGATTTGTCAGTTTTTACTGTAAAGCGATATTCACCATCATTTTTAATATCTTCCTTAAATTTTTCCATTTTGTGAAGTTCTGTGTTTTAATTGTTGTGTTTTCATTTTTTCAATTAATTCCACTCCGAAAATACTTTCAAAACCGGAATAATTTTCCATTTCAGCTACTTCCCAGTTAATTCCGTCTGCAAAATCTTTATCAATAATTAAATTCTTTGTTCCCTGACGGCCTGCATAGATTCATGCTGTAAGACCTCCCAATCCAGCGCCTATAATTATCATATCCTATTTTCCATATTTTAACATCTATTTCATGTATTCTAATTTATTTTGCTTTTTTTCATAATATTTAATACATTCTAGTAATTAACAGTAACATACAGGTATGTTGATTAAGATCATACCAGGTTTAGATTTGAGATAAGAATTATTAAAAAATAAAAATAATAAATCTCTATTTTTTAATAATTAAATTTCTTTTAACAGTGTTTTCACTAAATTTAATGTAATATGGATATTTTTTACCTACTTTCAATTTTTTAACCATTTTCTTTGTTATCTTAAATATAACCTTACCTTTTTTGTTGGTTTTAACTTTGTATGTTTTACCGTTAATTTTAACATGCACAGGTTTTTTCTTATAAATTACAATATCCTTATATACAACACGGGCTTTATATTTCTTGGATTTTTTAAGTTTTAGTTCACGGGCAAGTTTTTTATTAATCTTAATAATACATTTACCATTGGATTTAACTTTAGTATTAAAGTATTTTCTTTTAAATTTAACCGATACTTTTTTACCTGCTAATTTTTTACCTATCTTAATAGGCACTTTTACTTTACCCTTATATTTAAATGAAGACTTTTTAACTATTTTACTTCTAAGACCCCATAAGGCGATTTTGATTTTGGTTCTCTTTTTAGATTTTTTAACTTTAACGTTTTTTGTTGCATGAATCACATTTTTAACCTTAATACTGTTGGATACAGTTGAATTTTCACAGCTTGTTATAATTGTATATTTGCCCGGTTTCCACTCAATATTACATGATGCATATCCATCGGAATCACTAACAGTACTGTAAGTTAAATCTTTAACTTTAAATTTCACTGAGTTACCACTAACTGGGGTTCCATTTTCATTAACAATACGAACAGTGAATTTTGCACCTTCCATGTAAAAGACTTTCATGTCTTTATTGTATTTAATAAAATAATTATGTTGCGGGTCAATTTCTTTAACATCAAATAATATATTTTTGGGAATAAAAATATCATCATATATTTGGTTATTAGTTATATTAATGCCTGTGAGATTGTATTTTCCTGGAGTTAGAGATATGGCTTCAATTCCGGCACCATTAACAACTGATATAGGATAACTGATATTACCAATAATAACACTGATATTTCCATTGAAATCTTTTGGTGCTGTAATATTTATATTTACACTGCCTTTGCCTGAAACAACACTAACATTAATATCACTAAGACTTAATTTATCTTTTGTAATATTGAATATTGCAGTGGCAGTTGATCCAGTGTAGTTTTGGTTTTCTTTGTTTGTTATTGTGATTTTGTATATTCCTGGGGTTAGGTTGCCGATTGTGAATGTGTTGCCATTGTAG
>CACYBU010000047.1 GCA_902772665.1 uncultured Methanobrevibacter sp.
GGTCCGAGTTGATTGAAATGTTAAGAGCAGTAACTGATCCTCAGGAAGTTGACCGTGTCATTGAAAAATACGGAATTGGATTTGATGTTATATACTTTGCTGGAAAAGAGGATGGTTTTGCTGAAGGTAGAAATGAAGGTAGACTTTTAGATGCTGAAAATTTCCTTGCTAAAGGGATTGATGAGGAAATTATCTCTGAATGCACAGGTGTTCCTATCAAAAAACTTGAAGAAATTAAAAGAAAACTTTAAAACTTTTCTTTTTAGAGTTTTCTTTATTTTTAAAGTTTAAACCAGTTAAATCTGCAAATCCGATGGATAAGAAGGTAACAAATACAGTTGTTGGCATGATAGGAATATTTGATTTGAATGGTGTTTGCTGTCATTTTAAGTCAGTGGTTTTTCACCTATTTGAGTGTGGATGATTATTTGAGGGGTTAATATGTTAAAACTGGCCAGAAATCCTGAAACGGAACGTGTCATTGAAAAATACGGAATTGGATTTGATGTTATATACTTTGCTGGAAAAGAGGATGGTTTTGCTGAAGGTTATTCTGAAGGTTATTCTGAAGGTTTTGCTGAAGGCAGATTCGAAGTTGTTGGAAATTTCATTGCTAAAGGAGTTGACCTAAATATCATCTCCGAATGCATGGATATTTCTGTTAAAGAACTTGAAGAAATTAAAAGAAAACTTTAAAACTCATTTTTTAGAGTTTTCTTTATTTTTTTAGGTTTTAAAATGTTAAGTCTGTAAATCTAATGAGGGAAGCTAATAAATAGTATTGTTGTTGGTCTGATATGAATATTGGTGTGTCTGTGATTGTGGTTATTTTAAGTCAGTTTTCACCTGATTGTGGGTAAATGATTGTTTGATAGGTTAATATGTTAAAACTAGTTAGTAATCCTGGATGTTCACTATTATTATTTCCTCGATACTCTGGATGCAGTGTTCTGCATAATCAATGCTCATGCGGTAATCGGTCTTTGTTACTGGATAGTCAAATTCCTACCGGATACGGTAATTAAGGCATTTTCAATATTGAGCGCCCACATAAACACTATTTACATAGCTCAATGGTTCTTTATACCAGTAACAGTAGTTTTAATCACTTACTTTGCCAAAGACTTGGTATTGACTGATTTGATAACTAGTATAATTGCAATATTCATGCTGATTGTATCTACGGCTGCTGCACTGTGTTATAAAAAATTAAGAACTTCTAAAAGTTAATCGGTGGGGCATTAACAGAATTTAAAATATCTGTTGTCATTATCATTTTATTCACTGTTGGCAAATGATTTCAGAAATATTTTAACCTATTGGGCCAGGTTATATGCATTTGGACGAAGTTTATCATTTTAACTGTAAACAAGGAAATAATGCTAATAATAATTGCGACTGCAATATTATTAATCCTTTTTCAATGTCTTCAGCATAAGTCTGGCCTAAATGGGAATCAGAAAATAAAATGCTCTCAAGAATAGTATTTACTATATTTTTACCTCCCTTTGATGGGTAACATGATATTTGATTGAAACTTGTTAAAGATATTTTATTCTCTAAAATGACATGTTGAATCCGGATTCAATTTTCAAAAGATATTAGTTAATGCAAATGACGATGCATTATATTAAAATTAGAAAATTTTCAATTGATTTATTTAACGGTTCCTTCAAGTTATTTGCAGCATGTATCTGGGATGAATATGGCATGATATGGGGATTGTCAGTTTAATGGTGAACTAAAAATCTGTCATAAAACTTTTTAGATAATGTCTTTGATTTTGACACTAACATAATGAATAGTTTGGTTTCATCTTGTTTAAATGGGTAAGAGTGAGGATTAATCTGGATATTATAAATATAAGGGTTATCAAGTCTTAAATTATATTTAAAATATAATTAATTTGTCTTTATCCTATGCTTTGAATTTTTGAGACATTTTAGCAATCTTTTTTTTGATTTTGATGATTTAAGAGGTTCAAAGTCAACATAACTTTTATTTATCTGTCATATTGAGTTTTAGTTTTAAAACCATGTTGTGCAACAATTACAGTTAAGAATATGGATATTTTTTTCTCTATAACTGTGGAATTTGTCTGGCCAAAATGATTCTTTAGCCACTTTGAAGAAACATCTTTAAACACTTCAAACCAATTTCAATTTTACAAGTTGAAAACAATTATTATAATTGCTTCATAATTACAATAATAGAACAATGTTGCTTTATTCTCATAATAAAAATATTTAAATACTTTTTAAACCATATACTATAATTGAAAATGATATTATGGGTATTGAAAAGGACACGGCATTTAAATTTATAGGCAAAAATGCACTTGGAGTACTCATTGATTTGGTTAATCTTTCAGATACCGTTGATGCATCAACAATTACA
>CACYBU010000048.1 GCA_902772665.1 uncultured Methanobrevibacter sp.
ATCATTTAACAGTACGGACATTTGCTCTCACTTTGCAGTATTGCTTTTGAATCGAACCAAAATTATTTAAATTATTAATTCAATATTTATACTAATAAATCCAAAGTTTGATTAAAATGCAGAATAAATTCAGATTTTAAAACGAGTTAAATGATTTAGATTAGTTGGATTCTGTTTTTTTTTTCGATTATCTTAATTTTTAAATTATTTGTGATAGTATCAATAAATTAAAATATAATATTCAAAAAAAACTAATGATAGTGAATAGTAATGGTGTCAAGAGCGATAATTAATCCTAAAATGATGATATGGGCAAGGGAATATGCCGGATTCATCGAGGAATATGAAGAGTCCCTGCCCCGATACATCAAAAAACATTATAAATTATGGGAAATGGGGAAAAATATCCCACATGGAATCAGTTAAGACAGGTAAGCAACAAATATGGTGTTCCAACTGCTTTTTTCTTCATGCAAACGGCACCAAATTTTGATTTCTTACCTAACTTAATTAATTTCAGAAAATTAGATGCCAACAGTTATAATAATAAATCTCCTGAATTAATTAAAGAAATTCGCAAATCAGAAAAAAGAAGGGAAAATTACTTGGATTTGTTATTTGAATTACATGAACCAATCCCTAAATTTGAAACAATTAATGATTCACCATCTAAGAAACAATTTGTTAAATATATTCGCGAAAAGTTAGATGTATCATTGGATGAACAAAAAAGTTGGATTAGAAAAAACAATTCCACTGATAAAAATCATTATAATTTCCTAAACAAATGGAAGGAAATTATAACAGAAAAAATGGGCATTCTAGTATTTGAAAGTGAGGCTGTGGTGTTAAAGGAAATGAGGGGATTATGTATTTTTTATGATGAAGTCTCAATAATACTTTTAAATGGAAAAGACACAACTAACGGCAGAATATTTTCATTATTCCATGAATTAACTCATTTATTACTTGGTGAAAGTGCAATCTGTGAGAACAATGAATTATCTGATGAAGAAATATTCTGTAATGCAGTAGCAGGTGAATTTTTGGTGCAGGGGATGATTTAAACGATAATTTCCATTCAACATCTTCTGATTCAATCATTAAATTATCACATTTGTATGGGGTAAGTACTTATGTGATATTCAGGCGATTATTGGATGTCAATAAAATATCCCGTCGGGAATATGATTCGGGAATAAAGAATTTAAAAGAATTTTCATCTTATGGATTTAAGGATTCGGGCGGAAGCCATTTCAATAATACCATAAAATATAACAGTGAATCATATTGTGCAGTTGTTTTGGAGGCCTATGAGAATGGAATAATAACCGGTGGGGAATTCTATAAATTCACTAATTTAAGCAAAAAATTTATTCCTGACTTGCAAAAAAGAATTTATGGGGTGGAACAATGAAAAAATATGTTATTGATTCCTCTTCATTAATGCAATTTGAACAGAGATTCCCTAAAGACATCCGGCCTTCATTATGGGAGGAAATATATAAATTATTTGAAGAAAATATGGTATTCTCTGTTCGTGCAGTCTATGAGGAACTTGAGGATTCACAGGAATTGTGGAAAGATTATTAAACGTATTTCAGAGAATTAACATTTGAAGAATCTCAGGTTGTTTGTAAAATTCTTCAGGATTCAAGATTTGAAGTTTTTAAAAATCATGGAAAGAGTGAGGGGTATTGGGCTGATCCTCAATTGATAGCGTGTGCTATGGTTGATGAACTTGTAATTGTGGTTACTGAGGAAAATTTGAATAGAACTCCTCAAAGAAAAATAGCATATGTTTGTAAAGAATTGGGAATTCGTTGTATTAACTTTGTAGAATTCTTAAGAGTGGTTGGTATCAAAATATAGAAAAAACATGTTTGTCCAGTCACTCAAGTAAACCATTGATTTTTCACGAAAATCCCGATTTTCACAAAAACACCTCCAAAATTCACAACCTTTATAAAGGGTAATAAACATAATTATTCTTAATATTCATATTAAACCTAAGGTTTATCTTTTTTTTTAAACTATGGTTTTTTGTTTTAATTTGCGCAAATCATTTTAATTCAAATCATTGAATATTATATCCTACAGTAAAGGAGGATATTATTTGAGTAGAGGAAAACGGCCTAAGTGGATGATTGAAATCGCAGTTGAGAGAATGAACATTCTATTCAACCGTGCAGAGATGGAATTCATCACCCATCCTGAAAGATCACACCGCTACGTGGAACTGGCACTTAAACTGTCCACGAAATACAATACCCGAGTCCCCGAAGAGTGGTCAAGAAGGTATTGCAGGCACTGCAAGTCCTTTCTCAGGCCTGGTCGCAACTGCACCGTCCGGCTGGTTAACTCAGAGGTTAACATTTTATGTGGTGAGTGCGGTCACGCAATGAAAATTCCCTATCACAGGGAAAAAAAGTTAAAAAGGAGAGCCAAGTATGATTCAAAACAAAAAAGAATTAATGAACAGAGCTCTTAATGCGATGACAATTAACATTGGAAAAGCAGGCGTTAACGACAATGTCATAGAAGAAATCAAACGTCAGCTCAAAGCCAATGAAATCGTTAAACTTAAATTTGCAAAAAATATCGCACGCGATAAGGATAAATACATAGATGAAATCCTTGAAAAGACAAGAGCAAAACTTGTTGATGTCAGGGGTCACGTTGCTGTGATTTATAAAAAAAAGCCTTAAACATTTTAAATTTAGAGTTACAGGCCCTATTTTTTTAGGTCTTAAATTTACAGTGGATTAAGCTACAATAAAAAAAAATTATATAAATATTGGAGAATTAATATGACTACGGTATTTGATGTACCTGCAGATTTATTAATTGAAAAAGTCGCAGAAGAATTTAAGGAAAATGATAAAATAGAATCTCCTGCATGGTCCAATTTTGTCAGAACAGGTGTTCACAAGGAAAGAAAACCTGAACGCCAGGACTGGTGGTTTATAAGAACCGCTTCAATTATCAGAAGGGTTTACATTGATGGACCTGTTGGTGTTTCAAGTTTAAGAACCTTCTACGGTGGTAAAAAAGACCGTGGAGTACGCCCGGAAGTTTTCAGAAAAGGAAGCGGATCTGTCATAAGAACCGCACTCCATCAGCTTGAAGACGCCGGATACGTTGAAAAAGTGGAAGGCGGAAGAATTGTCACTCCTCAAGGAAGATCATTTTTGGATAAAGTTTCCGGAGAAATAATTAAAGACATTCCTGAACTTGAAAAATACTAGATAATATATTTTTTTTAGGAGAGTTTGATTATGAGCGATTTAGATGAAATTCGTCAAAAAAGAATGGCAGAATTACAGGCTCAGCAGGCTGCCGCCCAGAATCAGGCACAGCAGCAGGCCATGGCCCAGGCTCAGCAGCAGGAAGCCGAAGCACAATTCGAAGCTCAGAAAAAACAGATCTTAGGCCAGATAATGACACCGGAAGCCCGCCAGAGACTGGCTAATTTAAAGCTGACCAAACCTGAACTTGTAAGTCAGATTGAAATGCAATTAATCCAGTCAGCGCAGGCCGGAAGCCTAAGAGGAAAAGTCACTGACGAGCAATTAAAGTTTTTGCTTAAACAGATTGCAGGTCAGAAAAGAGAAATTAAGATTACAAGAAAATAAGATAATATTATGAAGGCTGCTGTTTTATATAGTGGAGGCAAGGACTCATCCCTTGCAGCGGTAATGCTTGAAAGACTGGACTTTGAAGTTGAGCTTTACACAGTCAATTTCGGAGTGTATGACTCATACGTTCCCGCAGCAGAATCCGCGAAATCCCTAGGATTCAAACACAGAGTGTTGAAAATGGATAAAAAAATCCTTAAAAAGACCTGTGAGATGATTATAGTCGACGGATTTCCCAATGAAGGAATAAAATACATCCACCAAAAAACAGTGGAACATTTAGCCAAAGACCATGATATTATTGCAGATGGGACAAGACGGGATGACAGAACCCCAAAACTCAATGTCAACCAGATAAGAAGCCTTGAAGACAGGTTCAACATACATTACATCAACCTAGACAGTTTCGGACACAAATCCGTTAAATTCATAAGTGAAAATCTATTTGAAATTTCAAAGGAAAAATCCCGCAGAGATGCAAGTTCGGATTTTGAGGTTGAAATAAGAGTGATGATTGACGAGATGGGTTCAGACTCTTTGAAGTTTTTCCCTGAACATTATCAAACTCGTGTTATCGGATATAAAAAATAATATTATAATTACATTTACAGGTGAGTAAAAATGAGTAGAAATAAACCGTTAGCTAAAAAATTAAGAATGGCAAAAGCAAATAAACAAAATAGGAGAATTCCAATCTGGGCTTATGCTAAAACCAATCGTAAACTC
>CACYBU010000049.1 GCA_902772665.1 uncultured Methanobrevibacter sp.
ATCATTTAACAGTACGGACATTTGCTCTCACTTTGCAGTATTGCTTTTGAATCGAACCAAAATTATTTAAATTATTAATTCAATATTCTATACTTGAAAAATCTAAAAACTGGAATGGTTAAAATGCAAAATGAATTCAGATTTAAAATCGAAGATTTTGGCCCGATTAATGAAGCTAATTTTAATTTAAATAAATTAAATATTGTTGGTGGAGTTAATGCTAGCGGTAAATCATTTTCTGCCAGGTTATTATTTTGTATTATAACTGCTCTGTCTGAAGAGGGTAGGCGGATTGATAATGAGAGTGTTAAAAATTTATTTATAGATTTTATCAAAAGATATGGGTTAAATTTATCAGTAATGTCTTCAGGTTCTCTAAAAAATGATAAATTTGTTTTAACAACTAAATTAAATAATTTAATGGAATCCTGGCAGGATTTTGATGTTTCTTATGAATTTTTCGATGATTTTTACAAAAGATTTGAGAAAATTCTTGTGGATTTTGATTTTGATAATAAAGATGATCTTAAAAGAATCAGAAAAGTAGTAGATTCCCATTCCAACGGATTACAGTATATTATTTCCGTATTGAGATTTCTTTTAATGGCAGAGTTCGGTCAGGATCAGGTTAGTAATTTTGATGGCGCCAATGTTATTATCTCGATGGAGGAACCTGACTGCAGGATGGGATATTCAATGCAGTTTACCACAGAATCTTTAACAATAAATATGGATAATCAAAATGAATTGGTTTGCAGAGAGTTCAGCAATGTTATTTATATGGATTCAATGTCTGCCATGGATTTTCAATTAAACGGACAGAATATTCATTATCACTATATTTCCCTATTCAATTGTCTTGCTAATAAAAAACCTTTGAATGGAGTTTATGATGATGTGGAGGAAATAATTAATATTAATGAACAGTTCAAGGGAATGTTAAACGGAACTTTCAAATTAAATCCCTCAAATAATATTTTCACCTTTGAATCCAATGGAAAATATTATGATGTTAGAAACATTGCTTCAGGGTATAAACAAATTGGAGTGCTGCAGAAATTATTAAATAATAATCAGATTTCAGGTAAAACTTTGTTAATACTAGATGAGCCTGAAACCAATCTGCATCCAAGTTTTCAGATTCAGCTGGTAAATATCCTGATCAATATGATTAAGGAACTGGATTTGATGATTTATGTTAATTCGCACAGTCCTTTTATCATTGAGGCATTTGAAGTTTATTCTAAAAAAGAAGGTATTGAAGAGGATACTAATTTTTATTTATGTCAAAGTTCTGATGAGGATGAAAACATGTTTGATATTCATTTTATAAATCGTGATGATTTAAAAATATTGTATGATAATTTGTCCAATCCATTCAGAATTATTAACAGTGTCCGATTTGAAAATGAGTTAAATGATTTAGATTAAGGTGATTTCATGTTTTCAAATTATCTTAATTTTTTAAAATTTTTAGATTATTTAAGAAATTATGAATGTTTGGAAAATCCCTATTTTGGAGATATCACAACTGTTTCATCAGATAAAAATGGTAGATTTCTAGTCGAATCTGATGAACTGATGTTGAATTTTGAAAATATTCGCAATAATATTTTTAATTATCATAAAATCAAACCTTCAACTGTAGATGGTCTTTATTTTAATTTTGATAAGAAACACATGATTTTATCATTATATTTCGTTGAATTTAAAGGCAGTAAACTTTCTAATTTGTCATTTAGTTATTACTTTGAAAGCAATATTATTCCTTTGATTGATGAGCAGTGTGGTTTTGGGGATGATTGTCCAATTAATAATTTAAATAAAAGGGTATTGGAAAAAATGCTTGATGGATATAGTGATAAAATTTCCAACAATCTAAAAATAAAACCGTTCGAATCATTATTCATCATTTTTCCAAAAATCTGTGAGGAATATGCAAATGAAAACGGTTTAAAATACAGTATTGGAGATTTTTATTCATTCATATTCGAAAAAATAAGATGTCATTTGATTGTTGTGTATAAATCAGGTGAAAATTATATTAATGATGAAAAAACCTTTGCTTCTGACATTAGAGATAAATATAAAGTTTTAAAAAACAATGGTGTTTTGAATGATTATAAGGTTTATGATGAATTGGATTTCAAGGATAATCTCCTAAAGGATATTGAAGAGTTCCCATTTTCATTTTTGGATATTATAATACCCGTTAGTGAGAATGTTTTGAATGAAACAAAAAACCCTAGTAAATTTGGAAGTTTGATTAAAGAAAAACTCGATGTGAATTTATCTAAAATAGACCTTTCTATTAACGATTCACAAAAAGAGATGTTAAGAAGAGTTATTTCACAATGCTGTATGGATTATATTAATAATCGGGACTGTCGCATAAATAATTTCTGATTTTTTTCAGTGCATGTACCTAAATTTCAAGTGACTATTTTTATTCAAGTTTTTACATATAAATATCATATAGATAATAATTTTAGAAATTAAATAAGGAAAAAGTACAAATATTGTAGATAACAGATAATAAAAGGTGAATGGTAATTTTAGGCAATATGATTAGATTTCTAACAGAGTATTGTTGTCCATTAGAAATGCTAAATTATCATATTTTATCTGAAAAATACATTTTTTCCAAAAAAATGGATAAAAAATATTTTTCAACAGATAGTTTATCTAAACAGTTAACCATTTGTAAAGGAGACAATAAAAATGGTAAATAATCAATGCTGCTTCGAAATTAAAGAAGTTGGAAAGAATTTGAACACAGAACATTATGTTTTTAATCTGATATATCTTGTGGATCTTTGAAGTATTCCATCCAGAAGAATTCAGTATAAAAAAAGGAAGAACCTGGTAAGAATGTCAAGTACGCTCCCAAAAATTTGTCCTTTGGGGTAGAAACAATAATCGAGATAGTAGTAGGGAACTTGAAAACTGGTGTGACAACAATGATGAAAGCTGCCAATTAGTATTGGATTGTGAAAAAATAACAAAAGATGTAATAATTCGATTCAAAAAGGATAATCTAGATTTAGTTAATAAATTTGACCAATTTCTAATCGATTTGGGAAAGGTTTGGAATTAATTGATGGAAAAAGCAAAGAAACACAAAGAACAACACCATTACATCGATTTTTCCATTTTTCGATGAATTTAAAGGAAATTACATAACCAAAGACAACAAACACATAGGACTACGAGACTTCAAAAAGAAATAAAAAAACA
>CACYBU010000050.1 GCA_902772665.1 uncultured Methanobrevibacter sp.
GCATGATTACACCATTGAAAACTTATCTCTGACACAACATCTACAAGAAAAAAATCATGCATTTTCATGACAATTCTAGACAGTGACATGAAAATTATATATTTTGGATTTTTAATACACGTTAAACTTAATATAGTTCAATAAGATTTCATTCCCATTATCATCACTTTCCAGTTTCTTCAGCAGTTTTAAAAATCATCTAATTTCATTCATTTTTGCAACTGCATTCAAATCCGCTTCTTCATCACTGCGAAAAGATATGTGTGATTTTTCACAAATCAGCGGCTTTTCGAGGAAACAGTCAAACAAATTAATATGTGAAACCCGTTTTTTTAAAGACTTGACTGTGAAAACTCAAAGGGATTATGGTTTTCGTATATGGCATCATAATATTTGTTTAAAATCCTTGATTCCCAGATGTTGTAATTGGTCTGTTCGTTTTTTTCAAAATTATATGCTAGAAGCCCGACGGTTCTTTCATACTCGTCAATGCCCTTCATCTCACAGAATTCTGTGATGATGTCGGGTATGTATTCACATGGATCTTCACTGCTGTACTCCAGAAACTCCCTGTATTCCTTTGCTGAGAAGAATTCCTCTTCGCTTAAAGGTTCCTCATGTGATTTGATGGTATACAGTTCTATATAGATATCATCTGCCAGGGGCAGCTGGTTGAGTTCAATGCCCAGACCGTAAACATGACCGTTTTCAAGGTTCAGCACGGTATGTCCTGTTTTAATGCCTGCCGCCCAGTTGTCATATGCCGGCTTTACAATATCTTCCGGCGTGAGGGTGGAAAGTATTGTTTTTAAATGTTCAACTCCAATGACTTCAACAAATTCATTCATATTTAAGTATATATTTCATTATCAATTATAATATTTTTCACACCTGTGCAAAATCACAGAATCGCACTATCAAATAAAATAAATACTTAAAAAATATAAAATAATAAATATGTTTTCCAAAGCTACACTGAAAGAGCGAAGACAATACTACCGTGAGGAATGGAATCCTAAGGACATTCCCGATTTCATATCCAATGAAATCAGAAAAAGGGAATTCGGTTTTGACCATAACGGCAGGGGCCCGAATGACCGTTATAAAGTGTTTAAAGGAACCGAGTCACTGCGGAAATTCCTCAGATACAAGGCACCCTTTGCGGCTTACATTTCTGTAGCCTTCTACAACAACCCAAGACGCAGGGAGGACTGGCTGAAGGCTGAATACATCTTCGATGTTGACGCTAAAGACATTCCAATCAGATCATGTCAGTGTGACGGAGTATGTGAAACATGTCTTGGTGAGGCTCTGGAAATCGTAAATACCCTGATTGATACTTTAAATGGAGATCTGGGATTGAAAAACATTCATCTGATTTATTCCGGAAGGGGATATCACATCCGCATACTGGATGAGGAGATGATGAGTGCGGGAAGCGAACTGAGATCTGAAGTTCTCAAATACGCTGCCGGCGCCGAGGTTCCGAAATCACAGTTCATGAACCCCGAGGTTTCAAACAAAAGCTTCAACTTCGAGCATTTCACAATACCTGTCGGATACTCAAGGATATTCACAGATAGGGTTAAATTCAACATTCTCCACCTTGTCGGAACAGAAAAGCTTGACGGAATCAATCCCCGCCTCATGAAGGACATTATTGCTTCAAGACACCACCTTGAAAACAACAATTGGGGACTGTTTAAAAAAGATATCGGTCCGAGAAGATACAGAAATCTTGTTGAAGCCATGGCAAGAGTTAATCTTGCAACAATTGATGCTAAAGTGTCAATTGACCTTAAAAGGATTCTTAGACTTCCCACTTCCCTTCACTCTAAGGTGAGCATGAAATGCATGGAGGTTAAAAATCGGGAGACCTTTGATCCCTTTGACAAGGCCGTGCCAAAATTCATATATGAAAGAAGAGGTGTATGAACAATGGATAAAGTTTTAAAAGATATATTTAGAAAAAACCCATATTTTGAAGAGATTGATGAAAACAGATTCATACCACAGTATCTGGGACTGATTGTTAATGGAGTGGTTGTTTATCATGTCAACTGGATTGATTTTGTGGGAAACGAAATAATATTCATGCACAAAGACATTCAAACCCATCCTATTGTTTCACTTGTACTTGAAAACCTCAATTCTTTAATGATTATTACAAGTGACGGTATAAAAGAAGTATTGTAGAATCCTAATCGGATTCCATGCATTTTGAAATTATTTTTTCAGATATTACCTCTGGGGCATCGTCTGCTGATACCACATTCCAGTTATAGGTGAATTTACGTGACCTTTCACGGTTCTGCCTCAGAGAATCGATATTTTCAAACATTTCTGTTTCCTCATCCCTTGAACCTATTCTTCTCAGTGATTCTTCGGGAGTAATGTCTAAAAAGAACATGCAGTTTGATGTTGGAAGGACGAATGTAACGATTTTATAGACTATGGTGTTCACCACATTAGGAAGATACATTACCGCCAGTATATACCTTGAAAAGATTACAACATCAACATCCTTATTGTAATAATACATCTGTACTGATCTTATGGCGTCAAGTCCAAAATAGATAGTTGCCTTAATGTGGTTGACCTTGCCTGTTTTGAGAAGTGCCTCCTTTGACTTTCGACCGTATTTATTGTCGCTGCAGGGATGAGATCTTACAGTAACCTTTCTTCCCTGCTTTTCATAGGCCTCGGCCAGAAGATTAACCTGTGTGTCCTTTCCCGAACCGTCCAGTCCGTCAATAACAATAAATTTCTTCAATTAAAACACCTGTTGTATCGGATAAAATTCCGTGTATGTGGAATTGCGCTCTATCGGGTTTCTTTTAAGGTCTTTCACCATTCTTGCAAGAGTATCCACTGATGCATCAACTCCATCGGGAGCTCCTGAGGCGTCAGAGAGTTCATCTCCTCCGAGAGTTCCTCCAAGGTCATTGGCACCTGCAGTCAGAATGACCTGTGCGAACCTGAAACCCAGCTTCACCCATGAAACCTGAATATTCGGGATTAAATCACGAAGCATCAGTCTTGAAACGGCATATAATTTCAAATCCTGTGTGCCTGTGGCTCCAAGATTTGACTGGCCTTCCAGAAAGATTGGAGAATATTCATGCATGAACGTCATAGGTATAAATTCTGTGAACCCGTGTGTGTCCTGCTGAATCTGTCTTATTATCTCGATATGCTCTACCCTTTCCTCGAGAGTTTCCACATGACCGTACATTATTGTCGCTGACCCTGGTATTCCAACTTCCTGGGCGGTTTTAACCGTATCAATCCACTCCGCCACACTTACCTTTTCTGGACATATGATTTGACGTGATCTGTCGGTGAGTATTTCAGCGGCGGTTCCTGGAAGAGTGTCAAGACCGGCACTTTTAAGTATTTCAAAGCCCTCCACGGTATCGATGCCTGATACTCTGCATGCGTCCCTTACCATGGTTGGTGAAAATCCGTGTATGGAAACATCAGGATAGTTGTCTTTTAATAGTGTAAGCAGATGCTCGTAGTATTCAATATCGGCGTTTTCAAGCACCCCTCCCATGAGGGTGAATTCACGTGCCCCGTTTGAAACAGCACCTTCGGCTTTTTCGAGTATTTCATCATCACTCAGGATATATGCATCATCATCATCCGCATCTCTTCCGAATGCACAGAATCCACATCTTACCCTGCATATGTTTGTGAAATTAATGTTGCAGTTATTAATGAATGTAACGTTGTCTCCAACAGTTTCGTGTCTTAAAAAATCAGCAGTTGCAAGTAAAGGATATAATTCGCTTCCTTTTATATTCATTAAATGATTTGCTTCTTCAACGTCAATAAGTTCGTCGAGAGATTTTGTTAGAATTTTCTCTGTTCTGGAAGAAACCGGTAGATTATCAAACATATTACTATATTAGTTTTAAATTAATAAAAAGTTTTACTATTCTTTTGAATTGCGATAATGCGTGAATCTAGTTTACAAGAATATCCTGTATTTCACTTTCACTCATCTAAAAAAATCGGCGGTTTGCTTAAGTGAATGAAAATTTAACAAACATCTGACAATGTCCTTTTCCACCTTCGTTTCTGATTTACTCCACTACTCCCGCAGTCTTATCAGCCATCTGTTTTTATATTAAATTACATTCGATTATTTTCAAATCATACTGTTAGCATGTTTGGCAGGTGATTTTTCAAATTCAATTCATGTGAAAAATTATCTATTTATAGTGTTTTTAACATAACAAATAATCAGATGTGATATAAATGGATAGTAATGATGCTGTTTATGACGGACTTAAAGATGCAGGAATCGACTTTGTCGTGAGCGTTCCCTGCGTTAACTTATCAGAAATTTTAAATAGACTCGACGAAGATCCTGAAATCATCCATGTGCCAGTTACACGTGAAGAGGAAGGAATTGGAATATGTGCCGGAGCATATCTTGGAGGTAAAAAACCAGCCATTTTAATGCAGAATTCAGGGCTTGGGAACTCAATAAATGCCCTTAAATCCCTGACAGAACTATATGAATTTCCTTTAGTGATGATTATGAGCCACAGAGGAACTGAAGGTGAAAGCATAGTTGGCCAGATTCCGATGGGAGAGTCAACTCCAAGAATACTTGAGGCAATGAACTTTAACTTTTTTAAACCCCAGACACCCGAAGCGGCATATGACGACATCAGACTGTCATGGGAAATGTCTGAAGAGGAAGGAAAACCAATAAGCATACTGCTGGAGATTAAATACTGGTGATAATATGGCAAGATATAAAGCAATACAGGATATAATGGAAAATATAGATGAAGAACTTGTAGTCTGCAACATCGGATTTCCATCAAGGGAATTATATGAAATAAACGACAGGTCACGTAACTTTTACATGATCGGATCAATGGGTCTTGCCTCATCAATAGGTCTTGGACTTGCACTGTCAAAACCCGGCGATGATATTGTGGTTATAGACGGTGACGGATCTCTTTTAATGAACATGGGTTCACTTGCAACAGTATTTGCAAACAATCCCTCAAACCTGACATGGATTATTATAGATAACGGTGCCTACGGTTCAACCGGAAATCAGGATACCTATGCACAGTTGATTGACCTTGTTGAAACCGCAAAAGGAGTTGGATTTAAAAACAGTTTCCATTACCTAGACATTGATTTAAAAGAAGTTATAAACAGTGAAGATGCAAGCTTTATCGTTTATGAAACAGAACCTGGAAATTCAAAAGCCCCTATAATAGATATTGACCCCATTACCATAAAAGAAAGATTTATGAGCTCTATTTAATCAGATGAATTCTGATTAAATAGTCTGCAAATTGAATAATAGATTAAACCTGAAATGAATGATGTAAAAACACCAATGAAAAATAAAGAAAAACCTAGCGAAGCATTGTCGTAACATATAAAAACATTGAAACGAAAATGTTTATCATGAAAAATACCACACCAATGAGCTTGGCCTTGGAAACTCTACCATCAAAATATGTTATATCTTTAATCGGATTTTCTTATGTAATTTAACCGTTTTCATGAATCCAGTTTTCGAAGTTGATAAAAGAACACAATACTACTTTTAAACCTTAAAACCTCAGTTTGATAATATCATTTTAATTCTACATAATGTTTATTTAACATTTTTAATATAAATTAAATTTGAGGGAAAAAATGTTAGCTAAACTTCACAGGATAAGCCTTGGAAACTGGATACTTATCGGAATGGTACTTGGTCTTATTGTCGGGTTGATATTGAATTTTTATGTCACCGACTCCTACATTAAAAAAATTATCCTGATGGATAATGTGTTCTATCTTGGCGGTACACTGTTCATTAAACTGATGAAGATGCTGGTTGTGCCTCTTGTTTTCTTTTCAATAGTCGTTGGAGTTTCATCCATTTCCGACGTGCGAACTATAGGTAAAATCGGAGGAACCACAATCATAATTTATCTGATAACCACTGCAATAGCGGTTACGATTGCATTGCTGATTGGTATGTATATACAGCCGGGTGCCGGATTGAACATGGCCGGCGTCGCCCAGTCATCAAACGTGACTGTTAATCAGACAATGACAGATACTGTTTTGAGTTTGGTTCCGGACAATCCCTTCAGTTCCCTTGCAACCGGGGACATGCTTCCGGTAATCATATTCGGAGTTCTTATCGGCATAATACTTGCAAAAATCAGAAAGGAAACTGAAGTAATGAACAAATTCTTCGGTGAGGGAAACAGGATAATGATGGAGATGACATCAATCGTCATGAAATTCGCCCCAATCGGCGTTTTCTGTTTAATGGCCCGGACATTCGGAAGTCTTGGTTTTGAGGGAATACTTCCTCTTGCAAAATATGTACTGTGCGTACTTATCGGTCTTGCGATTCAACTCATTGTTGTTTATCCGTCATTGCTTGTGATATTAACCCGCCTTAATCCAGTTAAGTTCTTTAAAAGGTTCACTTCGGTTATGTTTTTCGCATTTTCATCTTCAACATCAAATGCGACAATACCTTTAAATCTTGATAAACTGAGTGAGATGGGTGTTTCACGTGATGTGAGTTCATTCACCATTCCTTTGGGTGCTACAATCAACATGGACGGAACCGCCATTATGCAGGGTGTTGCAGTTATGTTTGCAGCTCAGGCATACGGCATTGACCTTGGTACTTCAGCCCTTCTGACCGTTATATTTACTGCAGTAATGGCTTCAATAGGTACTGCCGGTGTTCCGTCAGTCGGTCTTGTAACTTTGACAATGGTATTTAACTCTGTGGGCTTGCCTGTACAGGCAATAGGCATTATCTTTGGAATAGATCATGTTCTTGACATGTTCAGAACGGCGGTAAACGTTACTGGTGATGCGATATGTACTATTATCGTTTCATTTAAAAACAGGTCAATGGACACTGATGTGTTCAACGGTAAAAAGCCTCCAAAAATAGAAAAACGTATTATGTAACAAGCTAGTGTTACATAATAATCTTATTTTTTTAGTCAGAATCCAGTTCTGCGATTTTGGAATCAAATTCTGTGAATTTACGTGCAAGTCCCGAGAAGTATGGGATATAAACCTTTGAAAAGGTTACTCTTTCAGGGTCTTCACCGAGTTCTTCGATTCTGTTTTTGACTCCCTGTATTTTGCGCTCAACCTCATCATACATCAGATCTCCCGGAAACTCGCCGATGAACACACCATCGGCTCCATTGTCAAGTGCGTATCTTATGTGTTTTGGCCTTACACGGTTGACCGATATTACTTTGATGATGTGGATTGATTCGGGATATGAGAGTCTGTTTACTCCGATATTGTCTGCTGCAGTGTATCCGATGTTGTCAAGAAATACCAGTATCATGCGCTGACCTTCTTTTTTGTTTGAAAGAACTCCTTTTATGGTAGACATTATCTTTTCGTCAATGTTTCCGTTAACTGTAATGGCCCTGTGTCTGCATCCGACAAGACATTTTCCGCATCCGGTGCAACTCATCGGGTCAATATAGATTTCATCGTTCTGTATGCTCATTGACTTGTATTTGCATCTTTCAATACATTCTCCGCAGACCGTGCATCTTTCAGTATTTATTTCAGCTATGAAAGGTTCGATTTCAACACCGCCGTAGTTGTATTCACTTACCTTTGAGGCTGCGGCAGTTGCCTGCATTATTGAATCTGTGATGTCTTTTGGTTCATGGGCTGTTCCGCAGACGAATATTCCCTGAACATCAGTTGCAACAGGTTTGATTTTCGGATGTGATTCCTTGATGAAACCATCTTCTGTTATTCCGACATTTAAGATTTCAGCTATTTCCTCGGTTCCCTTTGATGGTTCCATTGCAGTTGAAAGCACTACCATGTCTGCTTCGATTTCAACAAACTCACCTTTCAGTGTGTCTTCGGTTCTCACTATGAAGTTGTCTCCTTTTTTGACGACTTCCCCTGGACGTCCCCTTAAGAATCTCACTTCGTTTTCCTGAGTGTGCTTGTAGTATTTTTCAAACATTCCTGGTGTCCTCACGTCGGTGTAGCATATTAGAACATCAGTGTCGGGGTATTTGTGCTTGATTATGTTTGCGTTTTTAAGTGCTACTGTACAGCATATTTTTGAACAGTATCTGTGTCCGTCAGGTTTTTCATCACGAGATCCAACACATTGTATCATTACAACACGTTTTGGCTCTTCACCGTTTGATTTGAGAAGTTTCCCCTTTGTCGGGCCGTTTACTCCTGTGATTCTTCCAAGTTCGGATTGTGTTATGACGTCGTCATATCTGGTGTATCCGTATTCCGGACGCTTTTCCATGTCAAATAGTTTGTGGCCGGTTGCTACTATAATTGATCCTACCTGGAGAGGTATTCTTTCAGGTTTTCCCCTGAGTTTTATTGCCCTCATGTTACATACCTTGACACAGTTGCTGCATTTTGTACAATTTTCCATGTCTATGACGTATGCTTCAGGATATGACTGGCCGAATGGTCTGTATATTGCCTTTCTGTTTGACAGGTTATCATTCCAGTCGTTTGGAACTTCAACTTCACATACTTCAGAGCATTTGCCGCAGGAAATGCATTTTTCAGTGTCGACGTACCTTGGTGATTTTTCAAGAATCAGATTATATGTTCCGGCACGTCTTTCGGCCTCTATGACTTTTGTGTTGGTGAGGACTGTTATGTTTTCATTCCAGACCAGTTCGTTGAGTATCGGGTTTAAAAGACACATTCCGCATTCTTCAGCTATCTTTACCGGCGAGAATACCTTACCTATTTTTGCCATGTGTCCTCCGATTGAGGCTGATTGTTCGATTAAGGTTACTCTGGTTCCCTGTTTTGCAAGGGAGAGTGCAGCATTCATTCCAGCAATTCCTCCTCCAATTACCGCCACTTCATCCGGTGTTTGGCAGTAAATCGGATCAACAGCTTCGGACTGTTTTACCTTTTCTATTGATGCATTGATGAGGCTTATCGCCTTATGGGTTGCCAGGTCTTTGTCTGAGTGTACCCATGAGCACTGCTCTCGGATGTTTGCCATGTCCATGAGATAGGGATTTAGAGGTTTTACATAGTCCTGGAATGTTTTTTCATGACTTATAGGTGAGCATGCTGCAACCACTACTCTGTCAAGGTCATGGTCGAATATTGCATCCCTTATTATTTTACGTCCGTTGAGTGAACATAAGTTTTCGAATTGTCCTATAAATTCAACATCCAGTTCAGATTTAACCCTGTCTAGGTCTATTGTATCCGATATATTTCCTCCGCATTCACATAAAAACACGCCAACTTTCAAATCATCCCTCATTTTTCAATCTCCTTCAAATCCTTTATTACTGAATCAACCGGAACAGTGTGTGCTTTAACACCGATTACCTTATCAAAGTCCCCTCCCATTGCAATTGCCAGGAATTGTGCTATATTTAAATGTACTGCCCTGAAGTTTCTGCCTTCACGTTCGGCTATGAGATGCTGATATCTGTCAAACTGTATGTGGCAGTTCGGGCATAAATGGACAAGTATGTCAACGTCCTCATCGTCAATTGCATTCATTTTATCGGCTGTGGCAGTGAATGAAAGGTCGGGGTTTGAGTATCTCTGCCTGAATCCGGTTCCGCATGTTGCCCTTTTATGGTCATACCATCCTATGGTTTTGCATCCGCATTCGGCTATAATCTCGTCCATGATATTCGGGTCACGGACTCCGCCGATGGTGTCCTCGTAATGTACCTTGCAGTAGTGACAGCCGTGGTGGGTTGCTATTTTGTATCCGCTCAGGTCATATTTAACATGGTTTTTAATTTCATCCTTCCTGGCATACAGTATGTCCACGACATGGAATATGTTTTCTGTAGGTTTCAAATCATCCTTTTCATATGTAAGGTGCTCCAAACCGTTTTCTGTAAATAATTCATTAATGTGATTTCTCAGGTCATCCTTTTTGTTTAAAAGCTTTACTGATTTCTTGTTGATTGCATAGCATGTTGCACACATCATGACAAGATTAGGTCTTTTTAGTTCACGGGCAATTCTAAAATTTCTTGCACCTATTGCTGTTGTGTCAATCTGTGAAAACACATCGGAGTAATGTCCCAGGCCTGTGCAGCAGGTCTGTTTATCTGATATTTCATAGTCTACGCCAAGTTTGTCAAAGACGAATTTTGTTGATGCCTCAACTCCCGGATACTCCACACTTACAAGACAGCTTCTAAAAAGCAGAATGTCTTCTGTTGGAACGTTTTTCATTTGTCTTCCTCCTCTGTTGAGCGTATCTTTTCAATCTTTTCCTTGAAACCTGTAATCGTGAGGATTCTGCTTACCTCATCAATGACATCATCTGATGGCATCAGTGGCGGGTTCAATTCAAGTTCTGTTCTTATTTCATCAAGGTTCTGTCTGAAGTCCCACCATCCGGGCACGTCACGGTCAATGTCTGTGAAGAATCTTTCGGGGATTGCTCCGATTGCTGCTGTGAAGTATGAATCGGCAAATCCCATGTATTCATATAACTTGTCGTATCCGATTCCGTTTTCAATTGCAATCTGTTTTAGAATCTGGTTTACTTCACATACGCTGTTTCCCACAGGGCATACGCTGTGGCAGGTATAGCAGTAAAAGCAGTTCCAGATATTATCGTCTTCAAGTATTGTTTCATCCCCTTCAAGCACTCTTTCTATGATGTTGCGGGGATTGTAGTTGCTGTGGCGTGCCGCAGGGCATGTTGAAGTGCACATTCCGCACTGCACGCATTTTAAAACTCCTTCCTCCTTGGAGTTTTTCACGTCCTCTATGATTTTTTCGGCAAAATCAATCGGTGAATCGGTTATTCTTTGAGTTGTCATAATCTAAAAACCTTATTTTCAATCATGTTCTTTAATTTTAGGGACAGTTTGTTTGCCCTGAGCCTGTCTGACTGTCTGCAGATTATCGGAACGTTAACGTTTCGGCCATTTATTGTCAAGTCAACGGTTCCGGTGTTCATTTCAAATGCATCGTGTCTGCAGTAGTTTGCACACATTCCGCATCCGAAACAGTATGTGAGATTAAGTCTTTCGGCTGAAAATGCATTTGTCGGACAGATTTCTTCTACACTACATTTTTCGCATGTCTTGCATTTTGTTCTGTCGTACTTGGGTCTGAGGTCATGGCTTGTCCACATCTTATCGTAATTGGTACTGTCAAGGGGTAGGTGGCGTCCTTTTATGTCTGCTACCGGCAGGTCTATTTCATCATCTGTTATCAGTAAATTATTGTAAATTTCCTCGTTTAAAACTGGTATCGGTACCGCCACGGTATCATATACCTCGCCTCCCTGGCCGGTTTTAAAACCTCCTAAATAGTATGGATTCATCTGGCACAGGTCGGCTGAAAGCATCAGGTTGGGCTTTTCGGCACTTGATCTTGTTCCGTCACCGAGCACATAACCGACTGCCCCATTTAAAAGGACTCGGCTGCCTTGCCTTATAACGTTGTGAGGAATGTCATTTTGAAGAGGGTTCAAATCTCCGCATCCGGAAAACGTAAGGCCTGCTAGGTTGCCTTCAAGTGGAATCGCTGAAAATATTGACTTTACCAGTTCGTTTCCGGGATTTGTAAAGGCAGTGTAGTTTTTAAATGCCATTCGGGCGCCTATGATTTGTGCCCTTGTAATGTCTGCTTTTGTAATTGTGTTTTCTATGGTTTTTCCCTCAGCACTTTCAACCCTCACGTCAACGGATTTGCCTTCAAGCAGTTCCTTTAAAAGAAATCCTCCGCCGTATGATTCGTCATATATTGAGTGTGCGGTTCCGTGAAGTATCACATCAACTGAACCTAACCATTCGTTGGGACATGGTCCTGCATATGCCGGAACCCCGTTCATGTAGACTTCAGATGCCCTTATGAATTCACCAGGTTCTGCGATGATGAAGTTTAAAATTGCAGCTGTACCGCTCATGACTCCGCATGTTCCGCAGGTTACAACGTCCACTTCATCAAAATCGGGTGTGCTGTTCTTTTTTATGAGTTTTTTAAATTCTTCGGCGGTGTAGATATTTGCATCGCCTGTTTCTATTTTTCGGTTGATGTCATCAAGGGTTCTTTTTTTTGTCAATTGAATCATTGCCTCAGATTTTTCCTAGGGTGTCTCCCCTCAGGCCAAGCCTTAGGGTTTCAAGGGAGGTGATGTCTTCTGTGGAGATGTTTCCCAGATTGACAGTATTTCCCATTTTAAGTATGAAAAATACCTGCTGATCCTTGTTCGGTGCTTCCCACATGATTTTATCGTTGTTTACATGTTTTATGATATGGTCGATTTCATCTTCTTTGGCGTTTCCATTTTTATCGAATATTCCGATATTTTTTCCGCCTTCACGGGCCTCGACTATTACAAGTGATGATCCTGCAGAGAGTTCATCTTTTAAATACTGCATCCTGTCGCCGGTTGTAAATTCACTGTCCTTTTCGGGGTTTTTCTTTCCGACTTCGGAGAGTACTTCAAAACCCTTTGACTTTGCAAGTTCGATTGATGCAAGCTTATCGTCTCTTGCGATATTTACAGTACCGTCAGATATCTCAATTGCCTCAAAGCCTAATTTGTCTGCTTCGGTGAAGAACTCTTCGAGTTTATTTTGGGAATATGCCAGTTCAAAGAGTGTTCCTCCGGTGTAGGGTGTTATTGTATGGGATTTATACATTTCCACCTTTGAGGCTATTATGTCCCTGTTGTGTACTGCGGATGTTCCCCATCCGAATTTGACGTAGTCGACGTAGTCGCCGGATATGTCCATCAATGTGGATGCTGTTTTAAATCCAAGACCTTTGTCGAGAACCATGGTGATTCCGCAGCTTCTTGGTTTGTCCTGTCTTTTTTTGGTTAAAAATTCAAAAGCATTCAAGGTTATCACACTATTAAAAATTTATTTTATAATAATTTTCTCGTTAAATGTATTAAAAAGTTTTTATCACAATTGTTATAATAAGGGTTAAAAAAATATAGGCAATTAGGATTCATTGATTTCCTTCTGGGATCTTATAACCAGTTCAGCCAGGGAGTTGCGGACATTATCCGGAATCGGATTATCATCCCTTTCAGCAATAATTTCTGAAATAATCTTACATAAAACAAAAATCGCATGTTTATGTTCGGCCTTGGTCTTATGAATATGATGAGGGCTTATTTTCAGGGAGATATATTCACTACAGTCATTTGTAATCTGGTCATCTTCTGCTAAATATTTTAAAACATATACTAAAAATTGATGTAATTGTATCATTTCGTCTTTATACATAGATATCTAACCC